>NZ_SCMW01000028.1:0-44983 GCF_005502845.1 Brevibacterium sp. 2SA
GGTGTCGGCGAGGGGGTGGCCGGTGAGGTCGATGCCGGCGTTGGTGAGTTGATCGAACAGCGACTCAGCACGCGGGGTGTCACCCGAGGTTGGGGAGGACTCCGACGCAGACGGCCCGCCCGCGTGCGCACCCGCGGCGTCGTCGCCGGGGGTGGGGTGCTTGCGGTTCGGGGTGAGAGTCATGGTGCTCAGGGGTCCATTCGCCATTGTCCATGTCGTGTGATCCATTATACACCTTTGAGGTGCGTGTCAAGATGTTTGTTTGTTTTTTGTTCGACTATTTTGCGCGAGTTCTAGCGTCTTCTATTTCTAGGCCAATCTGTGTTGTCGCCGTGCCGTTGCGTGATCCAACATCGGTGTCAGCAGGGGTTCGTGTGTGTTCCAGGGTGGGTCAACGCTGCAGGCCGCTGCTGACAACCCGAGTCCTCGCAGCACATGCCGCAGACGACCCTGCAGTGCCCGAAGCCGAAGTGCGTGTGCATCACGGGCACATCTTCTGCCTCCGGCACACAGTCCTCCACGCGGGCACCCGGGCACCAGACCCCACGCCTCCGCTCAGAGGCCGCCGAGCATCTTCCCCGGATTGAGGATCCCGAGCGGATCGAGCGCGTTCTTCACCGCGAGCTGCATCCTCTGCGCCCCGGCGTCGAGCTCCTCGCCCAGCCAGTCCCTCTTGAGGTATCCGACGCCGTGCTCGCCGGTGATCGTCCCACCGAGCTCGAGGCCGATGCGCATGATCTCCCCGAAGACCTCGAGCGCCTTCGCGGTCTCCTCCTCGTCGGCGGCATCGAAGAACACCGACGGGTGCGTGTTCCCGTCTCCCGCATGCGCGACGAGCGAGATCGTCAGCCCTGACGACTCACGCAGCGCGTCGAGTCGGTCGCAGAACTCCGGCATCGCCGCCCTCGGCAGACACACGTCGTCGAGCAGCTGCCCCCCGCCATGCGCACCGGCGAACTTCTCGTACGCCGGCTGGATCATCCGTCTCGCTGCGATGAGGGCGGCGGAATCGGCGGGATCATCGGAGTACGCAACGTCGAGGGCACCGCACGCGTGGGCCGCCTCGGCGAATTTCGCCATCATCGCCTCCGACTCAGCAGCCGCGAGATCGACCTGCATGATGAGCATCGACCCGGCCTCCCCGTCGAGACCGAAGTCGCCGTACGCGTTGAGCATGGTCAGGCTCGAACTGTCGAGGAACTCGAAGAGGCTCGGCACTCCGCCGCCGGCCATGAAGTCGGCGACCGTCTGCAGGCCGCTGCGCTCATCGGGAAACGTCGCGACCGCGGTGAACGGGTCGGGCAGGGCGGGCACGAGCCGCAGGGTCGCCTCGACGATGACGCCGAGCGTGCCCTCGGACCCGATGAAGAGCTGCCGCATATCGAGCCCCGCCACGCCCTTCGCGGTCTGCGGACCGAGCACGCTCAGCGTCCCATCAGCGAGAACCACCGTGAGACTGCGGACATAATCCCTGGTCACGCCGTACTTGACGCAGCACAGGCCGCCCGCGTTCGTCGCGATGTTCCCGCCGATCGACGAGATCCCCACCGACCCCGGGTCCGGCGGGTACGACAGCCCGAACGGCGCGAGGTGGTCCTTGAGGTCCTGGTTGATGATGCCCGGCTGCACGGTGACCGTCCGCTCGGCCTCGCTGACGGCGACGACGTCGTTCATCCGCGCCACGCTGAGCAGGATCGCCCCCGGTGAGGCGTTCGCGCCGCCCGAGATCCCCGAGCGCGCCCCCTGCGGGACGACCGGGATCCGATGGTCGGTGGCGAACCGCATGACCTCTTGGACGTCGCTCGCCGAGGTGGCCCTGACCAGGGCGATCGCGCCCTCGGCCGGGCAGAACAGGGCTTCGTCGCGGGCGTGGACGGCGATGGTGTCGGGGTCAGTCGTGAGCACACCCTCGCCGAGGCGGGACGCGAGCTCGGCCAGGGGCGGAGCGGCGACCCCACGGGAATCGTCCGCCGAGGCATCCCCCGCCGCAGCGCCTGCCGTTCCCACCGGGGGCTCCCCCGCACCCGTGTTTCCGGCCACTGGCGTCGTTGAGCTCGGCTCGGTCATCGTCTCGGTCCCTTCACGCGGAGGGCGGCCGGCGCCGCCCGTCTTCGTCATCATTGTCATCGTCGCATCATCGCCTGTCACCTCGCCGAGGTGGTCCGACGACCCGCACGGCTTCGTCGTCACCGGAGGCGACGCCGTCGGTACCGAACGCCACCCCGTTCGTCAGGGGCGTCGCGGTGGACCAGGGCTCGGCAGCAGGGTGCCGATGACCGGGACGAGGAGGGCCAGACCGCAGGCCACGACGACGAACCACCCCGTTCGGGCAGTGACCATGAAGGCGGCAGCGGGCACGCCGGCGATGAGTCCACCGGCCACCGCGATGCCGATCGACGTGCCCAACTGGCGCGCCGTCGATGCGACTCCGCCCGCGGCACCGGCACGGTCAGGCGGGAGATGGCTGACCGCGGCATTGGTGATCGGCGCATTGCCGAAGCCGATCCCCGACCCGATGAGACCGAGGGCGAGCCCGAGGAGCAGCGGATCGATGCCCGCGCTCCCGACGCCGCGTCCCCCGCTGAGAACCGCCTGGGTGGCGATGAGGAGGACGACCCCGCCCGCAGTGATGAGACCGGCGGAGAGCAGGAGCGGCCCCCGAGCCCCGAACCTGCCGACGAGGATGCCTGACACCGGTGCGAAGACTGCCGTCGCGATGGCCATCGGCAGGATCGCGGTGCCCG
This sequence comes from Brevibacterium sp. 2SA, assembly GCF_005502845.1. Lineage (NCBI taxonomy): Bacteria > Bacillati > Actinomycetota > Actinomycetes > Micrococcales > Brevibacteriaceae > Brevibacterium > Brevibacterium sp. 2SA. The sequence continues at coordinate 2,745 of NZ_SCMW01000028.1, forward strand.
CGGCCAGAGCGCTGCGTTCCTCGACGACCTGGATCATGCTCGTCGTCAGCAGCAGGGTCACGCTGAAGGCGATGAAGATCGCGACCGCGCCGAGGATGGCCCCGGCGAATGCCGGCGACCGGAAGGACGAGGGCTCGACGAGGGGCGAGCGCACGCGGTTCTCAACGACGACGAAGACGACTGCCAGCAGCACTGCGAGCCCGTACCCGACGAGCGCTGTGACCGAGGTCCAGCCGATCGCGTTGCCTTCGATGAGGAGTCCCACGACCGTGGCGAGCAGGGCGATGAGGAGAAGTTGGCCTGGGACGTCGAGCCGCCTCGGCGAAGGGCTGCGGGAGGGCGGCACGATGAGGGCGACGAAGACGATGATGACCGCGACGACGGGCCCGTTGATCCAGAACAGCGCACGCCAGTCGAAGGCGGCCAGAAGCAGCCCGCCGGCGATGGGTCCGGCGGCCATGCTCACGCCGAACATCGCGCCCCACACTCCGATGGCGAGCGCGCGTTCGCGCTGCGTGGGCATGACGTTGACGACGATCGCGAGCGCCACTGGGGAGAGCATCGACGCGCCGACGCCCTGAATGGCGCGCAGGCCGATGAGCATGGCCCCGTCGCCGGCGAGCGCGCAGAGGAGCGAGGCGACGGCGAAGATGCTCAGGCCGGTGAGAAGGACGAGGCGACGACCGAATCGGTCGGCGACGGCTCCCGAGGTCATGAGCAGGCTGGCGAAGACGACGGTGTAGGCGTCGACCACCCACGGCAGCCGTGCCGCATCGAGGTCGACCCCGGAGCCGATCTCGGCGAGCCCGACCGTGACGATCGTCGTGTCGAGTCCGACGAGGAAGAGAGCGAAAGCGCAGATGACCATGACCGTCCAGCGGCGGCGGAAGCTCAGGGGAGCTGTGGCCGAGTCCGTCATCGCTGTCCTTTCGCCGTCGTCTGACACCTGCACAGTCGCCGACCGGTCGTCGCGGTCTGCTGCCATCGTCCACCGTATTGTTGATTGGGACGATGCCATCCGCTTGTCGAGACAGAGTGGGGATGCTGCCCGGGGGCAGGGCCGGATTACGATGAGGGCAGGGAGGGTAAGAACGGCTGCCGCGACCGGCGCCGGGCCGCGTCGCTCTCCCCCGAACCGACAGAAGAGATGCAGGTGAGAATGCATGCGACCGATGACCGACCTCGACGCTGAGACGCTGCGCGAGTACTACCGCAACTTCTCCCGCATCGAGGCGGCCGGGACGTCGCCGATCTACACCTCCTGGGCGGCAGGTGTCGCCGATGACGACGAGATCCTCGCCCTCCTCCTTGACCTTCCGCGGCCGAAACGTCAGGCGAATCTGCTCTTCGGCGCGGCCAGGCATCTCGGCTCCGGTGAGGGTGACTACGCCGAGCTGCGGCAGTGGCTGCTCGAGCACTGGGTTGAGACGCGCACACTCATGCTCGCCCGCTCGACACAGACGAACGAGGCCGGACGCTGTGCCGTGCTGCTGCCGGCGCTCGCGCAGATCAGCGGTCCGGTCTCGCTCATCGAGGTCGGTGCTTCTGCCGGGCTGTGCCTCTACCCGGATCGCTACAGCTACACCTACCGCACGGGTGGCAGCCCGAGCCCGGACGAGCGTCAATCCGGCGCTGACGGAGCCTCCGGTGCCGTCTCCGGTGCCCCGCAGGACGAGCGCGGGACCGCCGGTGCCGACTCCGGCCCCGCGCAGGACGATCCCATAGCCGGCGATGCCCGAGCGTCCGCTGCTGGGGAATCCACGGCTCCGGGATCCGCTGTCACCCACCTCGATCCCGTCGACGGGCCGAGCACCGTCGATCTCGCCTGTGACATCGCGGGTGCCTTGCCGCCGGACCGACTTCCCGAGGTCATCTGGCGCGCGGGCATCGACCTCAATCCGCTCGACATCACCGACCCGGAAGAGCGAGCCTGGCTGCGCTCGCTCATCTGGCCCGAGCACACGGTGCGGCGCGACCGGCTCGACGCCGCTGCGGCCATCGCCGCCTCAGACCCGCCGAGACTCGTCACCGGTGACCTCACGACAACCGTCGGGGCACTCATCGCCGAGGCACCCGCGGACTCACAGATCGTCGTGTTCCACAGCGCAGTCCTCGCCTACGTCGACCCGGAGAGTCGAGACGGGTTCGTCGCGATCATGCGAGCCCACCCCGACGTCGTGTGGCTGAGCAACGAGGGCGAGCACGTGCTGCCTGACATCGGCGCACAGCTGGCCGACCACGGCGTCGACGGTGCGGACGGACGCTTCGTCCTCGCCGTCGACGGCGTCGCCACGGCCCTCACCGGCCCCCATGGTCAGAGCTACGAGGCGCTGCTGTCCCCCTGACTCGTGTCGACCATCCACGGCACACCGAACTGGTCGACGCAGGCGCCAAAACCCGGGGACCAGAACGTCGGCCCGAGCGGCATCTGCACCTCTCCACCCGCCGAGAGCGCCTCGAAGACCTCCGTCGCCGCCTCGACATCGGGAGCGACGAAATTGAGCGCGACTCCGGTCATCGCGCCGCCGTCACCGGTCGGATCGTCGGCGCCCATGATGCGCGAATCGCCGAAGGTCAGCTCGGCGTGCATGACGGAATCCTCGCTCGCGCCGGGCATGCGCGCCTCCGGTGGCGCATCCTTCGACCGTGTGAGCGTGAGCTCACCGCCGAAGATGTCGCGGTACCGCTCGAACGCGGCTGCGCACTGACCGCCGCTGATGAAGACATGGGGAATGACTGGCATTGCTATCCACCTCGCATGATGAGTGATCGAACTTGCCGTGCTGCCGCGCGGGCGACACTGCCCTGCGCGATGCCTCCAGTATGCGCTCGACCACTGACACAGTCACTCGGTGCGCGCGGCCCGGCCCACCGGGCCCAGTCCACTCGCCCGACCCGGCGCATCCGAACCGCCGCATCCGAGCCGGCACAGCGGGCCACGTCACGAGGCCAGTCCCAGCACACCAGTCCCAGCACACCGGACTCAGCGCCGCCGACCCGTCACGCCCACGCGACGACGAGGCGTGCCGCCTGCACCGGGATCGTCGGGTCGACGCCGGTCACCTCGGCGAAGCGGCGCAGACGGTTGGCCACGGTGTTGCGGTGACAGTAGAGGATGCCCGCGGTCCGACCGATGCTCCCCGTCTCCAGGTAGGCGCGAACGGCTTCGACGAGGCGCTCGCGTTCGGCGATCCCGCACCGGGCGAGCGCATCATCGACATCGGAGATCACCGACTTCCCGCTCGCGTTGAGGGCCCTGGCGGCCAGCCTCGCCCAGCCTCTGCTCCAGGTCATCGCCCCGGTTTCGCCCGCCTCGAAGACCTGGGCGAGGTCCCGCGCGGTGAGCGCCGACCGGCGCAGCGACCCGAGTCCCGCTGCCGCGACCACCCCGACGCGCGCCTCGGCGAGGCGGTCCTCGATCTCGTCCGCCCGCAGGCCGCCCGCACCCGTCCGCGGCTCCTCGCTGCCACCGATCCGCGACTCGCCGCCGGCCCGCGACTCCTCGCCGCCATCGACCTGGCCGGTCTCCGCCCGGCTCGCGCCCCGTCCTGTCGCTCCGCCGGGTCGCACTCGCCTGGCCCGGGTGAACGCGATGAGCACGTCGCCGAGGTGGTGGGTGAACATCGTCCCCCCGGCGCGTTCGTGCGCGGAGACGATGACGCGCAGGGCAGGGGTGTCCTCGGCACCGGCGGCAGCGACGATGAGCGCGTCGTCGACGTCGAGGCCCAGCGCCGAGGCGATCGTTGCGAGCCGTTCGGCGGTCGGGTCGGCGTCCTGGAAGAGTCCCGCGATGACGCCCTGGCGGACCGAGGACTCCTCGGCGCGCATCCGCGCCTGCTCCGCCGTGTACGCCTGTTGGACTTGGACGATGTAGTCATCGACGGTGCTGAGGACGTCTCCGGTGTGGCGGATGACGAGTTCGGCGTCGCTCGGTGCGGCGACCCGGGTGAGGGCCTCCCAGAGCACGGTGAAGTCGAGTCGGATCGCGGTCATCAGCGCTTCGAGTGGGATCCCGGCCCTGGCGCGGGAGACGCCGACGTCGGTCGAGACGGCTACAGCGCCGGAGAATCCGCCGGCGCGCAGTCCGTCGATGAGCGTGGCGAACGAATTCCGTCCCGTCCGCCGCAGCTCGGACAGCGGCAGCGGAGCCGGATCGTAGCCCGGCACGACGGCGACCCTGGCGACGAACGATTCGGTGAGCTCGTCGAGGTCGAGGGCGTCGAGCAGTTCGCTCCACCGGGCCTCATCCCCGGGCAGCGGACGATCGTGAAGGGTGTGCGTCGCACTCATCGACTCAGTGTAGGCACGCGTCTCGCCCCAGTGTAGGCACACGACACAGTGCAGATGCACAATGCACAGCGGTGAAACGGCGGCATTTCCTCGTGGAAACTCAGCGTTCTCCCTCGGTAGTGTCGTGAGTCACAGGAGAATCATCGTGGCGACGAGGCCACCAGCGACGACCGCAGACCGCGACCCACCGGTCGCACCCGACCTGCGCACCCGACGGAGATCACGCATGAGCAGCAAGCCCACCACCTCGGCGATCGAATACGACGCGACCCAGGAACTCAGCGTCAAGGACGCCAACAAGGTCGCCGTCGGCGCGCTCATCGGCACAGCGCTCGAATGGTACGACTTCTTCCTCTTCAGCGCCGCCGCCGCGCTGATCTTCAACGTCCAGTACTTCACCTCCGAGAACGTCACGGCCGCCGCACTCGCGTCGTTCGCCACCTTCGGTGTGGGGCTTGCCGCACGTCCGATCGGCGGGATCATCTTCGGTCGGATGGGCGACCGGATCGGGCGGCGGCGGGTGCTGATGATCACGATCGTCGGCATCGGCATCGTCACCGGACTCATCGGCATGCTGCCGACCTACGCGGCGATCGGGTTCGCCGCCCCGGTCCTCCTCGTCCTCCTGCGCATCGCCCAGGGTCTCTTCGTCGGCGGCGAATGGTCGGGGGCGATGACGCTCGTCGTCGAGAACGCCCCGCTCCACCTGCGCGCCCGCTACGCCGCGATCCCGCAGATCGGATCGCCGATCGGCACGATCCTCTCCTCCGGCGGCTTCTTCGTCATGACGCTGCTGCTCTCGCAGGAGAACTTCAACTCGTGGGGCTGGCGCATCCCGTTCCTCGTCGCAATCCCGCTCCTCCTCGTCGCCGTCTACATCCGCAGCCGCCTCGAGGAGTCCCCGGTCTTCCGGCAGCTCGAAGAGACCGGCGAGGTCGAGAAGAGCCCGATCAGCACGACGCTGAAGAACAGCTGGAAGCAGATCATCGTCGGCATGGCCGCCGCGCTCCTCGGCGTCGGCGGGTTCTACCTCGTCACCGCGTTCTGCGTGTACTACGGCGTGACGATCCTCGGCTACGACGATTCGCTTCTCCTGCTCGGCAGCATGGTCGCCGCGTTCGTCGAGATCTTCATCCTCATCTGGGGCGGAATGCTCGGGGCGAAGTTCGGCGCCAGCCGCGTCATCCTCTGGGGCGGCATCCTCTCCGCGGTCGTCGCGGTGCCCGCGTTCCTCATGTTCTCCTCCGGCCAGCCGGTGCTCATCGTCATCGCGATGACCGTCGCCGTCGGCGCGCTCTCGTTCCCCTACGCCGCCTCCGGCACTGTGCTCACCGGCCTCTTCCCCGCGACCACCCGCTACACGGGAGTGGGCATGGCGCAGAATGCGGCGGGCATGCTCTCGGGCTTCATCCCGCTGCTCGCCACCGGCTTCGTCGCCTCGGCCGGCGACCATTGGTGGCCGGCCGCTGCGATGCTCGTCTTCCTCTCCCTCTTCACGGCGTTCGCCGGAGCGATCGCCCCGAGGCTGAGCGTCTCCCTTCCCGGCTTCAAGCACTGACCACACCCCACGCGCACAGAAGGACCCCTCGATGAACGACACCACCGCCTCGGCGCCGGCGAATCTGCCTGACCGGGCCGACCGCGACGCCGACTTCCTCGCCGACTGGGCCGTCCACTCCCGCTTCGGTGCCGTCGAAGGCACGAACGGCGTCGACCGGCAGGCGGCGAGCCCCGCCGATGGCGAGCAGCGCGCATGGTTCGCGCGTCTGCTTCAGCAGCACGGGTTCGTCGTCGAGCGGGACGCGATCGGCAATCAGTTCGGGCTGCTCGAACTCGTGCCCGGCGCCCCCTACGTCCTCACCGGCTCCCACCTCGATTCGCAGCCGACAGCCGGACGCTTCGACGGGGCGTACGGGGTGATGGCGAGCGCGCATGCCGTCTTCGCCGTCGCCGAGGAGCTGCGCGCCGACCCCAGCCGGGCGCGGTTCAACCTCGCCGTCGTCAACTGGTTCAACGAGGAAGGCTCCCGCTTCAAACCGTCGATGATGGGCAGCAATGTCTTCACCGGCAAGGCCGACCTCGAGGCGGCGCTGACGACGACCGACCCGCAGGGCATCACCGTCGCCGAGGCGCTCGATGCCCTCGGCGAACGCGGCGACTTCACGGCCCCGCCGATCGCGTCCTATGCCGAGATCCACGTCCAGCAGGGCCGCAGCATGGAGGAGGACGGGGTGACGATCGGGCTCGTGGGCGCGACGTGGGCCGCCCACAAGTTCGAGTTCCGGGTCCACGGCGCGCAGGCGCACAGCGGCTCGACGCTCATGGCCGATCGCCGGGACGCCCTGCTCGGCGCGGCCCGGCTCGTCGTCGCCGCCCGCGACCTCGTCGACGAGTTCGAGCCCGGAGCGCTGCACACTGCGTGCGGCGAACTCACCGTCTACCCGAACTCCCCGGTCGTCGTCGCCAGCGACGTCGCGCTGCTCATCGATCTGCGCTCCCCCAGCGCCGAGGTGATCGCCGCCGCCCATGCCTCCCTCATGTCGACGGTCGCGACGGTCGCCGAGGAGGTCGGGGTCGACATCGAGATCACCGCGGAGCACAGCTGGGATCAGAACCCGTACCCGGCCGAGGGCGTCGAGCTCGCCCGCGCGGTCGCCGATGACCTCGGGCTCACCTCGGCGCCGGTGATGACGGTGGCCGGCCACGACTCGACGAACATGAAAGACACCGTGCCCACCGTCATGCTCTTCGTTCCCAGCGTCGGCGGGGTCTCCCACAGTCTCGAGGAGTTCACGAAGGACGAGGACCTCCTCTCCGGCCTCCATCACCTCACCGAGGTGGTCCGGCGTTTGGCGTCAGGAGCGCTCGCGGGGTAGGGGCCGGGCAGATGTCTGTATGCCCTCGACCAGTTGAGCGCATTGCGACTTTCGGCCGACAGGACGGCGCGTGCCGCCTCGCCGTAGATATCGCGATCACTGCGCGTGTGCCGCGGCGCGGAAGGTCGCGAACGCAGTCGCCCACGCCGTGAGCTGGTCGACCATCGACTCGACCGCTGCCCTCTGCAGGTCTCGAGGCGCGAAGTCACCCGTCGCGAGCGGATCGGCGATGACGAAGTCCTCGAACATTCCCAGAGCCGGCTGCACCGCCACCGTCGCGACCTGGAGCTCGCCAAGGATCTGACGCAGATGCTCAGCGGCACGCACACCGCCGTTGACTCCGTAGCTGACGATGCCTGCGACCTTGTCCGACCACTCTCCGTAGAGCGTGTCCACCGCGTTCTTCAATGCTGAGGGAACCGAGTGGTTGTACTCCGGAGTGACGAAGACGAAAGCATCGAGCCCGGCGACAACCTCCGCCCATGCTCGTGTTTCTTCTCGCTCATAGAGACCGAACTTCGGTGGATTCGGCTCGGGCGTGAGGCCCAGCCCGATGTCAGCGATGTCGATGACTTTGACCTCGCACTCGACGCCTACAGCGGCGCATCGCCGGTCAACGATGTCAGCCACCCAGGCGGCCACTGCCGGTCCTCGTCGACCAGGTCGAACAGTTCCCAGAAAGATTCCGATGTTCACCACGCCATTCCTTTCATCACCTTCAATATTACAGTTGGCACTGTACTTTTAAGCATGATAAAGTGCAAGACTATAATCGGAATCATGAACTCTGTGGACCACCGCTCGGCCACCGCGTCTGGAATTCCACCGAAACGGTTGGCGATTCTGCGTGCCGGACTCGAAGTGTTCGCCCGAGACGGCTTCGCCCGCACCAGCGTCGAGAAGGTCGCCGAGGTCGCCGCGGTGTCCACGCGCACGGTCTACAACCACTTCACCGACAAGGCCGGGCTGTTCGCGGCAGTCGTCGAGTTCAGTTCCGCTGCCGTCTCAGAGATCCACATCGGCGAGATCGAGAAGCATCTGGGAACGATCGGCTCCCGGACCGAAGTTGAGCCCGCACTGGTCTCCTACGGTCTGTCGATGCACTCCTCTGTTCCACCGAACGCACCGCATTGGCGTCTGGTCACGCAGCTCCAGGCCGAAACCGAGCACATCTCCTCGGAACTCCTCGAATCATGGAGACGCAGCGGACCTCTGCGAACGCGGCGGCAGATAGCGCTGCACCTCTCTGATCTCGCCCGACGCGGGTACCTCGAACTCGATGATCCCGACATCGCCGCTGCTCACCTCGCTGCCCTCATCAACGCCAGTCGCAGCGACATCCTCGACCCTGACCCGAGCGCCGAGCGGCTCGAGGAACTCATGCGCAGCGCCATTGGGACGTTCCTGCATGGCTATGCTGCGGCCGAACCACTCTGACACCCCGATGTCTCGGTCGCTTGATCTCCATCTCACCTGGATGATCGGCCTGTTGGCACGGGCGCCTTTGACAATAGAGAGTCGCGTGGCCTCCGCTCACACCCGTTCCCTACCGCACGACCTCACGATGCGAGCCGTCGAGGCGCCTCGTCCACCCGCGGCCATCGAGGTGTTCGAGGAGCGGGATGACGACCCGCCGCGTCGTGCCGAGCGCCTGCCGGGCCTGACTCGTCGTGAACGGCTGAGCGAGACCGGCGAGCAGGCGCATCGCCTGCGCCGGGGTGCGCGGGGAGACGACGACACCATCGCCGAGGCGCAGCACCCTGCCGGCCTTTTCTGCGACCGCGAGCTCCCGCGCTCCCAGGCGCAGCGCCCGCAGATCGTCCGCCTCCGGCGCATCGAACGGATCGGCCGCGAGGCGACGTTCGAGTGCGGCGACCCCGGCCTCGGCGGGACCGAGATCGGCCGTGTGACCCGGCGGGCGCACCATGCCGTCCGCGGTCTCGAGACCGGCCCGCCCGATGATCGTCGCCACGAGCGCTCCGCCGCCGTCCGGCAGCGGCGGATCCGTGCGTCGCAGCGCCTCGATGACGACCTTGACCGGCACGCCCGCCGCCATCGGCTGCGCGGCCAGCTGTCTCGACACAGTCTCGCGCGCCGCCTGCACCCACGCCTCGAGTGCCGGCGTGTGGACGAGCCGCCCGGCGAGCGCCTCGACACCGGCCGGCAGGGTCGCGTCGACCGAACCGCTCGCGTCAGTGGACGAGGCCGACCCCGCAGCCACCACCCCGAACCGTGCGAGCACGGCGCGTTCGACGGCTCCTCGGCGGGCCACCTCGGCGAGGACATCCCCGGTCACCGGCCGCTCGGCGAGCTCAGCGGCCCGACGCACCCCGTCGCCGCGTCGTCCCAGTTCAGGCGGATCGACGTCGAGGACGACGACGCCTGCGAAGACATTGCGGCTGCCGGGATTGCGCAGCACGACCCGGTCGCCGAGCTCGAGCGGCAGGGGCCGGTCGAGGGTGAGCCGGGCGTGGTCGGCGTCGAAGGGCCGCAGGCGCACGGGCACGGCCGCGGTGCCGATGTGGAGCATGAGCTCATGGACGCCGTCGTCGAGGGGCTCACCCATCGTCCGGCGGACGTCGACGACGGTGACGATCGGCCACGCGTCCGGGGTGATGAGGGCGTCACCGCGGTGGATGTCGTCGGCGGAGACGTCGCGGAGGTTGACCGCAACCCGGGCGGCCGGGGTGACGACCTCGGCGGAGGACTCCCGGCTCTGCATTCCGCGGATCCCCGTCCGGGCCGACGTCGTCGCCCCGACGATCTCCATGCGCTGCCCCACCTGCAGGGTTCCCGCGGTCAGCGTGCCGGTGGCGACAGTGCCCGCCCCGGTGATCGAGAACGCGCGGTCGAGCCACAGCCGCACGCGCGCAACGGGATCGGGGGCCGGGGCCGCTGCGGTCACCTCGTCGAGGCGGGCGACGAGGTCGTCCATCCCCTCCCCCGTCGTCGCCGAGACCGCGACGATCGGTGCCGCGGCGAGCGGCGTGCCCTGCAGCTGGGTTCTCACCTGGGCTTCTGTCACCGCAATGGTGTCGGGTGCGAGGTCCGCGCGGGTGATGACGACGAGGCCCCGGTCGATCCCGAGCGCGGTGATCGCATCCCGGTGATCGCTCGACTGGGCCTGCCACCCCTTGTCCGCGGCGATGACGAAGCAGACGATCGGCGCGGGCCCGACCCCGGCGAGCATGTTGGACAGGAACCGCTCATGCCCGGGAACGTCGACGAACGCGACCTCCCGGCCGGAGGGCAGCGTCGTCCACGCGAACCCGAGATCGATCGTCAGCCCGCGCCTGCGCTCTTCTTCCCACCGGTCCGGTTCCATCCCGGTCAGGGCTTTGACCAGGGTCGACTTTCCGTGATCGACGTGCCCGGCGGTGGCGACGACGAACATCAGGCACCCTCGCCGAGGCGGTCCGACGCGGTCCTGATCGCCGCGGCGACAGCGTCGTCGGCGGCTTCCGGCACGCACCGCAGGTCGATAAGGCACACGCCCTGGTGGATTCGGGCGACGACGGCGGGCTCGCCTGCGCGCAGGGGGGCGGCGAGCGCCTCGGGCATCTCGAGGGCCCATCCGGGCAGGGGCACCCCGGGGGCTCCCCCGCCGCCGACGCGACCGTCATGGGCGACGACGGTTCCGCCGACTGCCTCGGCGAGGGTCTCCGTGCGCTCCCGCAGCCGGTCGAGGTTGATGTGGAGGGCATCGTGGACGGGGTTGCCGCGCCCGGCGATCGTCGCCTCGAGTGCGGCGAGCGTGAGCTTGTCGGTGCGCATCGCACGGGCCAGCGGGTGGGTGGCGATGCGCTCGATGGCCGCGGTGGACCCGAGGAGGATCCCGGCCTGCGGCCCGCCGAGGAGCTTGTCGCCGGAGACGATGACGACGTCGGCGCCGGCGCGCAGGGCCGTGTCGATGTCGGGTTCGTCGGGCAGTGCGGGATCGGGGGTGAGCAGACCGCTGCCGAGGTCGGCGATGAGCGGGAGGTCGTGCTCGTCGGCGAGCGTGCGCAGTTGCGTCAGGGTCGCCTCGGCGGTGAAGCCGGTGAGACGGAAGTTGCTCGTATGGACCTTGAGCAGGCACGCCGTGGCCGGGGTGAGCGCGGCAGCGTAGTCGGCGAGGTGGGTGCGGTTCGTCGTGCCGACCTCGCGCAGCCGCATGCCGGTGGTGACCATGAGGTCGGGGAGGCGGAACCCGGCACCGATCTCGACGAGCTCCCCGCGGCTGACGACGATCTCATCCGGCGTGACGGATCGGGCGTCAGCGGCCGTACCGTTCCCCTGTTGAGCAGAACCGCTTCCCTGCGGGGCCGAGTTTCCCCGCAAGGCCGTGACGGCGAGGAGGAGGGCGGCAGCGCCGTTGTTGACGACGAGGGCGTCCTCGGCGGCCGGGCAGGCCCGCAGCAGGGCCTGCTTCGCGCCGACGCCGCGCTTGCTCCGCTTGCCGGACTCGAGGTCGAGTTCGACGTCGACATAGCCCGCGGCATCGGCGATCGCCTGCTGCGCCGCTGGTGAGAGCGGTGCGCGACCGAGGTTCGTGTGGACGATGATGCCCGTGGCGTTGAGCACCGGGGTGAGCGAGGAGGCACCATGGTCGGTCACGGCCGCGATGACGGTGGGGGTCACCTCGGCGACGGGGAGCTCACCGGACCGCGCGCGGGACTGGGCATCGGCGATGACCGCGCGGATGACCGATTCGCCGAGGCGGTCGCGGGCGGCCTCGACCTCGGGAAGGGCGAGGAGATGGTCGGTGCGCGGGATGCTCCGGCGGGGGTCGGGCTCGACCATGGCTGCCTCCTCCTCGGTGCGTGCACGACCGTGCTCGGGCCGGTGCGGGCGTGTGGCGGAGGCGGACGGGAATCGAACCCGCCAGACCGAGATGCTCGGTCTCACCGGTTTTGAAGACCGGGGGGCCCACCAGGACGCCAGACGCCTCCGGATCGAACTCTACCCTGTGCCCCGGACACCGCAGACCGCGCCCTCGCACCCCCTGCGGCGGTGACCGCGGAGACCCCCGTCACGGCGGTCGGGCCACCACGTGCCTTGCCGTTGACGCACGGGACGACCCCGCATAGCGTGGTCACCACGGATGACGCCGCTGACGCGGCGGTGTCCCGGAACCGACAACCGCTGGTCGAAGGCAGGTCCCATGCGCGCCGAACTGTTCGTCCCGCCCATCGCCTTCCATGCCGAAGGCCCCGTGTGGTGGCCCGACGACGGGTCCCAGGCAGCGAATTCCCTGCGCTACGTCGACATGCTCGCCGGGCGGATCCTCACCGCGCACGGCGCGCCCGGCTCCGGCAGCCCGAGCGGCCCGAACAGCACAGGCGGCACGAACGGCACCAGCGGCCCAACGAGTGACGAGGTGACCGTCCTCGATGTGCCCGGCCCCGTCGCCGCGTGTTTGCGCCCCCGGCTGTCCGGCGGCATCGCGGTGCTCACCGAGCACGGACTCAGCGTCTCCGCCGACCCGACCGGCGGCGACTGGACCACGGTCGCCGAACTCGTCTCCGACCCCGAGGTCCGCCTCAACGAGGGCGGCTGCGACCCGGCGGGACGGTTCCTCGCCGGCACGATGCGCTACGACCAGGGAGACGGCGGGGCGACCCTCTTCCAGATCAGCGGCGACGGTGCCGTGTCCACCGTCTTCGACGACGTGACGATCTCCAACGGCATCGCCTGGACCGCCTCCGGTGACCGCGCCTACTACAACGACACCCCCACCCGCAGCACATGGGTCCTCGACTGGGATGAGGAGACGGGGCTGACGAACCCGCGCCGCCTCTTCACCCTCGACTCCGACGACCCGGCCGGCGGTCCCGACGGGCTCTGCCTCGACGCCGAGGACAATGTGTGGACGGCGATCTACGGCGGTTCCCGCGTCGAGTGCCGTGACGCTGCCGGCACGCTCCTCGAGGTCGTCGAACTGCCGGTCACCAACGTCACGGCGTGCACCTTCGGCGGTCCCGACCTGCGGACCCTCTTCATCACGACGAGCCAGGAGGGGCTGACCCCCGGTGCCCAGCCCGAGGCCGGTGCCGTCTTCGCCGCGACCCCCGGAGCCACGGGGGTGCCGGTGGCACCCTTCGACGGCTGAGCCCACCGCCCCCGGCGCGAGCCCACCCACCAGACCCAGCACGGACACCCACCTGAGAGGACCATGATGAGAGCACTGAGCGTCGAACCGGGCACGGCCGATTCCCTCGCCGTCACCGAGGCGGCCCTCCCGGAGCCTGAGGCCGACGAACTCCTCGTCACCGGCCTGGCGATCGGAGTCTGCGGCACCGACCGGGAACTCAACGGCGGGCAGTACGGGTGGGCGCCGCCCGGTCAGGAGCGGCTCATCATCGGCCACGAGTCCCTCGGCCGGGTCGAGGCCGTACCCGACGGCTCCGACTTCGCCGTCGGCGACCTCATCGCCGGGGTCGTCCGCCGTCCCGATCCTGTGCCCTGCCCCGCGTGCGCGCACGGCGAGTTCGACATGTGCCGCAACGGCGAGTACACCGAACGCGGCATCAAGGAGCTCAACGGCTTCGGTTCCGAGCAGTGGGTCGTCAAACAGGACTTCGCGATCCGCCTCGACCCGGCGCTCGGACAGACCGGTGTCCTCATGGAGCCGACCTCGGTCGTCGCGAAGGCCTGGGACGAGGTGTTCAAGGTCGGCGGGCGCGCGTTCTTCGACCCGCAGACCGCAGTGATCATCGGCGGGGGCACGATCGGTCTCCTCACCGCACTCCTCGGGCGTCAGCGCGGGCTCGAGGTCCATGTCATCAACTCCTCGCAGAAGCCGAACAAGGAGAAGCTCGTGCGGGAGCTCGGCGGGCAGTTCCACGTCGGCGACCTGCCGCAGGTCCTCGCCGAGGTGCAGCCCGACATCGTCCTCGACACCACGGGCGACTCCCGGACGTTGGCTGACATCCTTGAGGCCGTCACCCCCTACCAGGTCGTGTGCCTGCTCGGGATGCACGATCCGCAGGGCGCGACCGAACTCGACCTCGCGACGATCGGCAAGCAGATCGTCCTCGACAATGTCGCGATCGTCGGGTCCGTCAACGCGAACGTCGAGCACTGGCGGCAGGCCGCCGAGGCGCTGGCCGCGGCCGATCCGCAGTGGCTGTCCGCGCTCATCACCCGGACCGTGCCCCTGACCCGCGCCCTCGACGCCTTCGACCATGAACCCGGGGACATCAAGGTCGTCATCGACCTGCAGAGCTGAGCCGGCGCGCCGCCACCACGCTGGCGCGCCCCAACCCCACCGGCGCCCCGGCAGCCATCCCCTCACCCGCACCTTGGGAGATCAGTCCATGAACACCTCGGCGCCGTCGGATCCGACGAAGAGCTGGTCACTGCGCTGCCGCGCCATCCGGGCGCTCTACGCGCTCATCGGCGTCGTCCTTATCGGTCTCGGGGCCGCAATCCTTGAGACCGGCGGGGTCGGCGTCGACCCCTACACGGCACTCAACATCGGGATCAGCGAGAGGATCGGGTGGAGCCTCGGCGCGTACCAGCTGCTGAGCAACGCGATCCTCTTCATCCCCGTCCTCATCTTCGCGCGCCGGTACATCGGCGTCGGCACGCTCATCAACATGACGCTCACCGGGTTCTTCATCCAGGTGTTCGCGGGCCTGCTCGCCCCGCTCGCCGTCGCCCCCGGCGATCACGCGATGGCCGCCCTCTTCTTCGCGATCGGGATCATCGTCTTCGCGTTCGGAGCCAGCGGGTACATCTCGGCAGGCGTCGGCACCGCACCCTACGATGCGATCGCCCCGATCATCGTCGACCGCACCGGCTGGAAGTACCAGCGCGTGCGCGTCCCCCAGGACCTCATCGTCCTCGTGGGTGCCCTCCTCGTCTCCGGGCCCGTGGGCGTGGGGACGATCATGACGGCGTTCTTCGTCGGCCCGCTCATCGCGTTCTTCTCCGCCCACGTCAACGAGCCCCTCGTCGACCGGCTGACCCGGGGCCTCGGACGCACCGATTCCCACCCCGATGCCGGAGCTCCGGGAGACCCGACGAAACTGCTGTGACCTCGCCGAGGCGGCCCTCACTCGATGCCGAGGCGGGCGAAGGCGTTGCGGAAGATCGTGAGATCACCGAGGCCGGGCAGCTTCTGCACGCGCTTGTCGAGCTTGTCGACCTCCTCGCTCTGGCCGCGGAAGAGATAGGACATCACGTGCTTGACCTCGGCGTCGTCCATCATCCCCGAGCCCACTGGCTTCCACAGCTTCCCCAGCGCGAGCTGCACGATCCGCTGCGCCCGCGGATTGTCCTCGAGGCGCTCCCGGGCCTGGGTCGAGTAGAAGGCGACGTGCCGCGTCTCCTGCTTGGCGATGCGCTCGAGCAGCGGTGAGAGCACAGGGTGGTCCTGCATCGCCGCCATCCGCCGGTAGCCGGCGGTCGCCGACAGTTCGTTGGCCGCGCCCCACGCCATGTGGACGGCGATGAAGTCGGAGCCGACCATGTTCGCCAGCAGCGACTGCTTCGCCGGGCCGAGCGCGAGCTTCCAGCCGAGTCCTGCGCGCTTGGCCTTGATCTCGTCGTAGTCGACGTGGATGCCGTGCTTCTCGAGCACGGCGGCGAGCGCCTCACCGTGCCAGAACTCCTCCCGATTCCACATCGTCATGAACGCCGCCGGAGCGTCCTCCCGATGAGAGGGAGTGACGAGCAGCTCCCGGACGAAGCACGTCGTGTGGTACTCGACATCGCACATGTAGCGCACCGACCGCAGCGTGTCGCGGTCGAGGGGCATCTCGTCGAACACATCGAGATCGAGGTCGGACCACTTGACCGCCTCGGACGTCTCGGCGTAGTTGTCGAAGTCAAACGCCATTCTCACTCCTCACTCGAGATGTCGGCGCCGGGGCGCTCGGACTGTCGGCTCGCCGCGCCGTGCGCAGGGCCGCCCGCACCTGGGCCACCGACGGCTGCGGGTTCCCGGGCAGCAGCCGGCCGATGACGGTGTCGGAGTCGCCGAGCTCCTGGCGGGCGACGCTGCCGGTGAACAGACTCGACAGGGCGACCGCCTCGTCGGGGTCGGGCACACCGACGATCCGCAGCGGCGCCCACGGCTTGGCGACGTGGAGGCGCGCGGTGAGCGCTTCGGAACGGGACCGGGTGATGCGGGCGATCGCCTCGGTGCGGAAGAACCGCACGATCTCATCCCGCCTGTCGACCACCTCGGCGAGGACTCGGGCGGCCTCCCCCGTCAGACGCGGCAGGAGTGCCCGCTCCGCGGTCTGCAGCGCGCCCTCCTGGAGGGCGAGCCGGGCCATGTGACCGGCGGTGATGGGCTCCTTGACGGCTCCGCCGAGGACGGGCGCGACGATCGGCAGGGCGCGTTCGACCCAGGCGCCGCGCAGCGTCGACGACAGGGAGCGCGGGGCGCGGGGCGAGCGGTGAGCGTCTCCGGCGTCGAGGATCTCGCGCAGCGCCCGGGCCAGCCAGTACCGCTCGTAGCCCCACGCGGTGACGAAGGCGGTGATCCGCGCTTCGTTGGCCGTCCACGAGGCGAGCATGGCACGGGTCTCGGCAAGTGCGGAGTTCTCCAGGCGCCAGAGGAAGCCGAGGTCACGGGCCGCCTCGGCGGGCAGGTCGAGGTGCTCGGCATCGACCGTGATCCGGCCCCGGGCCGCCGCGAGGTAGCCCGGGACGTCGAAGTCGGTGACGAGGACCGTCGGATGCGCGGCGTCGGAGAACAGCCGGCCGTTGACGTGGCCCGGCGGATGGTCGCTGGTCACCATTCGAGCACCTTCCATCGCTTCTTCAGGGCCAGTCCATAGAGGCCCAGGTCAGGGGTGACGGCGATCGGTTCGCCGACGAGTTCGAGCCACGCCGCATCCGCCAGCGAATCCCCGTAGCCGGTCGACTTCCCGAGGTCGGCGCCGATCCCGCTCGCGTACTTGCGCAGCCAGTTCGCGCGGGCCTCGTCGACGAGCGGCGGCGTCGCGAGGTAGCCGGAGAGGACCCCGGCCTCGGTGACGTCCATGCGGGTGGCGACGACCTCGTCGAAGAGATCGGCCAGCGGTTCGACGAGAACCTCGAGGGCCCCGGTGACGAGCACCGTGCGGTGCCCGGCCGCGCGATGCTCATCGATGAGGGTGCGCGCCTGCGGGCGGATCGAGCTGCGGATGCGCTCCCCGAGACCGCCCGCGATGACCTCGCGCAGCTGTTCGATGCGGAACCCCTTGTAGCGGCGGTTGACCATGCGGATGAGCTCCGACCGGTCGCGGGACTCCGCCCGCAGCAGGCCCGGAACGATCCCCGCGATGCCGGCGAGCGCGGCCGGCCAGCGGTGCGGCGGCTGGGTCGCGCGGACCACGGCCGCGTACTGCCGGACGATGTTCGTCGAGATCACCGTGCCGTCGAGGTCGAAGACGGCGAGGGCGTCCGGGGCCGGGGCGATCGGCGCCGGACTCGCCTGCCGGGCGGTCGAGCGCCCCCGCTTGCGGGCATAGCTGCGGGTCAGCTCCGTGACCGCGGGCAGGTGGATGTCCTTGAAGTACCGGTCCCAGTCGATCTCGGTGACGTCGAAGCTCCTGGCGTGACCGGGCGGCAGCGCCGCCTGGAGGGCCCGGGTCGCGGCGTCGTCGAAGACCATCTCCGTCTTCGTGTACTGGCGGTAGAGGTCGGCGAACTGGCGCAGCGAGCGCAGCCCGGAGTCGATGCGGCTCAGCCGCGCCGCCCACTGCCGGGTCCGGCGCGAGGACGGGAGACGGTCGACGATGCTGCGGCCCGCCCGGGAACTCAGCTCCTTGAGCCGGATCCGCTGCTCGATGAGCTCGGAGTTCGGGAAGCTCCACTCCGGCACCGGGGTGGGTTCGCCGTCGGGATCGGGCAGCGGTCGGTCGAGGAAGTACTCGCGCACCGTGCGCACCATCTGGTGGAACGGGAGCGGATTGCTCGTCCCGGACACGACGTGGAAGTACTCGGGTTCCCGCGGGAGTCCGTCACCGTGAGCGGCATCCGCACGCCCGTCCTCGGCATGCGCACGCTCCCGGTCTACGAGGGCGAGGATGACGTTGACGACGAAGTCGACGGGGATGATGTCGAGCACGGAGTCCGCGTGACCGGGGAATTCTGTCAGACTGCCGTTCGCGTAGGCCATGATGAGCGGATCGGCGACCTTGAAGCCGTCGATCCACCCGGGATGCGGGTGACGCAGCGCCGATTCGATGATCGAGGGTCGGACGAAGGAGACGCGATGGCCGGTGTCGGCCCACTCCTCCTCGGCGACCCGTTCGGCCATCGCCTTCGTGAACGTGTAGACGTCGGTCCATCCCAGCGATTCGGCGCGGGTGCGGCCGAAGTCGACGAGGCGGTCGGCGACGTGGGTCTCGCGGGCGGCTTCCGCGGCGGCGGCGACGGCCTTCGGTCCCATCCGGGAGCTCTGTGCGCGGGCCTGCCGGAGGAACCCGCGCAGGCTCTCCGGGGTCCGTGATTCGGCGTCGACGCGCTCGCGCGCGAGCTCGGCGGCCGCGGATTCGGCACGGTGGTCGACGGCGTGGCTGAGCCGACGCTCCTGGGCCACGCCCTTCGAGATCCCGCCGACGTACGCGGTGGAGACGTGGATGACGTGCGGGTCCTGACCGGAGACGAGCAGCGCCCGGTAGAGGTTCTCGACCCCGCCGACGTTCGTCCGGAACGCCTCGTCGATGGGGGCGTCGAAGGACACGCTCGAGGCGGAGTGGATGACGATGTCGATCGGCTCCGGCAGCGGCGGCAGGTCGGTGAGATCACCCTCGAGGACCTCGACTCTCGTCCGCACCGCCTCGGCGACGGCATCATCCCCGACCCTGGAGCTCCAGTCGGCGAAGACGGGCTTGGTCAGCAGCCTCTCCACCCGGTCCCGGCCCGTCTGCGTCCCGCGGGGACGGACGAGGACGGTGACGGTGTCCTCCGGTCGGCTCTCGAGCAGAGCCTGGAGGACCGCCTGACCGAGGAATCCGGTCGCACCGGTGAGGAGAATGCGGCTCGGTGTCATGTGCAGCCTATCGAGGTGTGAGGAAACGGTATCGGAGTCTGATTCGGAGTCACGGCCGAATCGGATGGGACCACGGGCGAAGTCATTGCGCAGTCACCTGCGAGTATGACCCGCGTCACTGTATCGTGACAAGTATGCATGTTGCTCTCATCACCGGCGGCACCGCGGGCATCGGCGCCGCGTTCGCGCGCGCGTTCGCCGCTCGCGGGGTCGACCTCGTGCTCGTCGCCCGGAATCGCGACCGGCTCGAGGAGTTCGCGGCGGAGCTGCGCGACGGCAGCGGGGTCGCCATCGAGACCATCGTCGCCGATCTCTCCGACCGCGCGGCCCAGGCCGAGGTCGCCGAGCGCATCGAGGCTCCGGGCTCGCGGCCGCCGATCGACATCCTCGTCAGCAATGCCGGGTTCTCCGTCCGCTCGAGTCTGCTCGACCCCGACCTGCGGCAGCATGATCGGGGCTTCGAGGTCATGCAGCGGACGGTGCTCGTCCTCGGTGGTGCGGCCGCCCGCGCGATGGCCCTGCGCGGACGCGGCTGGATCATCAACGTGTGCTCGGTGAGCGCCGGGCTCACCCAGAACAACTACACCGCGATCAAGGCGTGGACGCAGAACTACTCCGAGTCGCTGTCGGTGCAGACGGCGGGGACGGGAGTGACCGTCACCGCTCTCGTGCCCGGATGGGTGCGCACCGAATTCCACGCGCGCGCCGGCATCGCCGGCACCTCGATCCCCGATCTCCTCTGGCTCGATGCCGACGACCTCGTCGAGGAATGCCTGCGCGATGTCGCCCGCGGCCGCACCGTGAGCGTCCCCCAACTGAGGTGGAAGGCCATCGTCGCAGCCCTGCGCGCAACTCCTCGTCCCGTCATCCACCGGCTCTCCGCCCTGCTCACCTCGCGGCGGAATGAGGAGGAATGAGGGCGTGGGCCGGCGGGATCCGTCGGGTCCGGGATCGCAGTCGGGGCCGCAGTCAGGGCCGCTGAGTTCACGCCGGAGGAATTCTCCCGCCGAGGCGGCATCCAGAACCGCGGTCGGCTCCGAACAGCGGGTGATGACCTCTGATACGTCCCCACCTCGCACGCCGGTGTCGACGGAGAAGTACCGCTCCCGACCCCGTGCGCTGTTGCGCGCTCTCCTCCAGCGCGTCCTCTTCCGCGCCCTCGTCGTCTCGACGATCTCGCCGACGGTGCGGATCGAACCGCGGGTCCGCGGGCTGACCGAGGGCTACCTCGTCATCGCGAACCACACCTCGCATCTCGACGCTCCGCTCATCGCCCAGAGCCTGCCCCACCGGCAGGCGCGCTTCCTCTCCACCGGCGTCGCCTACGACTACTTCTTCACCGCCTGGCACAAGCGGCTCTTCGTCCGCAGCCTCTTCAACGCCTTCCCCGTCTACCGGGAGGGCTCGCGCGGCAGCTCCGAGGTCCCGCGGGCGCTGCTGCGCGCAGGCGTCCCCGTCCTCCTCTTCCCCGAGGGCGGTCGGCAGCAGGGCCGCGTCATCGCCGATTTCAAGGTCGGGGCCGTCAAGCTCGCCGTCGATGCCGGGGTGCAGATCGTTCCGGCCGCCGTCGTCGGCGGGTTCGAGGCGATGCCCAAGGGAGCGAACTGGCCGGTGCCCGGCCGACCGCCGGTGCGCATCGTCTTCGGCGAACCCGTCATCCCCCGGCCCGGGGAATCCCTGCCGGCGCTCACCGCCCGCGTCCAGTGCCTCGTCGAGGAGCTCTTCGACTCCGGAGCCGACGCCATCGGGGTGCCCCGCCTCGCGCACCGGCATGAGAAGCTCGCGCCCGGCGAAGAGCCGCGCATCCCCACTCATGCCCCGGAGCCGGACAAGCAGACCACGCAGCACCATTGGACGACCGCCCCGAGCCCCCGCCGTCATCGGTCGCGGACTCGGGGCCGCCTCGGCGAAAGCACGGATGAGAGGATGAGGAATTGAGCGCACCGGTCAGAGCGGAGGACGTCAGGCGGCATCGCTGGTGGGGCTGGGGCGCCGACGGCGTCGAGTTCCGCTGGGAGACGAAGCCGGCGTTCGCGGCGATCGCGAAGGAGAAGGTCGGGCTCGACCTGTGGAACGCCCCGCGCCCGCGCACTCCGGACCTCGCCGACGTCGACGCGCCCGCGTCACGGTTGCCCGCTGACCTCCTCGCCTCCTTCGCCGAAGCGGTCGGAGCCGACAACGTCAGCACTGATGACGAGCTGCGCATCGTCCACTCGTTCGGCCGCTCCCTGCCCGACCTCTACCGGGTGCGCAACGGGATCATGCCGCGGCTCACCGATGTCGTCGTCCATCCCGGCAGCGAGGACGAGGTCACAGCGGTCCTCGACATCGTCCTCGCACACGACCTCGTCCTCATCCCCTACGGCGGCGGGTCGTGCATCTCCGGATCGGTCACCCCGGATCCGGCGGAGACCCGCCCCATCGTCTCGCTCAACCTCGGACGGATGCGCCGGGTCCTCGACGTCGACGAGTACTCGGGGCTGGCCCGGGTCGAGGCCGGCGCCTACGGTCCCGACCTCGAAGAGCAGCTCAACCTCCGCGGCTGGACGATGGGGCACTTCCCCGACTCGTTCAGCTATTCGACCCTCGGCGGGTGGGCGGCGACCCGCTCATCGGGGATGCAATCGGATAAGTACGGTGACATCGAGGACATCGTGCGGGGGATGCGCGTCGTCCATCCCCGCGGTGTCGTCGTGAGCAAGCCGATCCCGGGTCGCGACTCCGGCCCGTCGGTCCACGAGATGATCCTCGGCAGTGAGGGCCGCCTCGGCGTCATCACCGAATGCACGGTCCAGATCCACCGCCGGCCCGAGGTCAGGGAGGTCGTCGCGTACCTCTACCCGGATTGGGCGTCAGGCGTCGAGGCGATGCACGACATCGCGCGCTCCGAGGTCAGCCCCACCTTCACCCGGCTCTCCGACGGACCCGAGACGCGCTTCAGCCTCGCCATGGTCTCGCAGCCGACCTCGGTGAAATCCAAGGTCAGCGCCCGTGGTCAGGATGCCCTCTTCGCGTATCTGCGCGCCCGCGGCTGGGACACGACGGAAGGGATGTGCCTGTCCTACGTCTGCTTCGAGGGGTCGAAGGAGCACGTCGCGCGGGAGCGGGCCGAGGTCAAGCGGATCGTCTCGGGTCGCGGTGGGATCAGCCTGGGCACCGGGCCGGGAGCGATCTACGACCAGAAGAAGTTCGACACCCCGTACCTGCGCGATTTCCTCCTCAACTACAAGGTCTTCGGCGATGTCTGCGAGACCGGGGTGAGCTGGGCGAACCTCAAGACGATGCACGCCCGCGTCCACGAGCGCTTCGAGCAGGTGCGTCGGGCGCAGGGCGGGCCGGGCTTCATGTTCTGCCACCTGTCCCACAGCTATCACGGCGGGGCGTGCCTCTACTTCACGTTCGCCGTCCCCTACAGCCGCGAGGACACCGCGCTGACGGAGTACCAGTTCGTCAAGGACGCCGTGCAGCAGGAGTTCATCGACTCCGGCGGCGGGCTCTCCCACCATCACGGGGTCGGCACCGAGCACCGGCCGTGGATCGTCGACGACGTCACCCCCGCCGGGGCGTTCATCGTCGACTCGCTCTTCCGCGCGAGCGATCCGGGCCGGAATCTCAACCCCGGCAAGATCGTCGCCGAGGCGGACGTCGAGTCCGCGGGTGTTGACTGACCGCCGTTGACTGACTCAGCCCGCAGGCTATCGTCCCGGCTCCTACGTGAAGTGCCGACGGGTGAGGGCATCCGCAGGCAGGAACGTCTCCAGCCGCAGACCCTCGAGGGCGGTGTCGGCGGCGGTGGTGAGCTGGGCGCTGGTGCTGAACAGCTTGAGCACTCCTGTCTCGGCGCGCAGGGACATCGCGACCACGGGACCGGCCGGAGCCTCCGCGCGGGGTGTCTCTCCGATGAGTTCGCAGATCTCGTCGGCGAGAGCCCTGAGTCGCACGTCGCATGTGCGCTGCCCGCGCCGCAGCACCTGGTGGTAGAGGTGGGCGGCCCACTCGGACAGGTTCTCCAGGCGCGGGGCCAGGCCGCGGGGATGGACGCTGAGACGGACGGCATTGACCGGTGGTTCGAGCAGCTCGGGGTCACAGCCGGCCAGCAGGTCAGCGACCGCGTCATTGGCGTCGATGATCGTCCACTGCTCGTCGAGGAGCAGAGCCGGGTACGGTGCGTGCGCATCGAGGAGATCTCGCAGGCCGGTCATCACCACGGACAGGGAGGCGTCGTCGAGGTCCGTCTCTGAGTACTTCGGTGCATAGCCGCCGGCCAGCAGCAGCCGATTGCGCTCTCTCAACGGCACATCGAGGTTCTCCGCGAGGAAGTCGATCATCTCGGGAGTGGGGTGGGCACGCCCGGTCTCGACCCGACTCAGGTGGCGGGTCGAGACGGTGGAGAGATTCGACAGCTCCTGCTGGCTGAAGCGCCGCTGCTCCCGCCACCACCGCAGCATGTCCCCCACCGAATGCACCTTCGCCACCGTGTCCATGTCGCCAGTGTAGGTGCGCGCCGAACCCGTCATCCATGACCTCGGAGGTCATGGCCACGGCACGGATGCGGCGAAATCATGGGTGATGTTCCTGCACGCCGAACACTCAAGGAGAGCCATCATGCAGCAGATCATCGACGCCTACATCGCGACGTGGAATTCCACCCGGGACGACCGGCAGGCACTGCTCGAGCGTCACTTCTCTGCCGACCTCAGCTATTGCGATCCGCTGTCGCAGGTCGGAGGCCGCGGAGGCATCGACGCCCTCATCGACAGCACGCAGTCGCAGTTCCCGGACTTCGTCTTCACCCCGCTCGGAGATCCGGACGGCCACCATGACCAGGTTCGCTTCCGTTGGGGCCTGGGGCCCGAAGGCGCGGAACCTGTCATCATCGGCTTCGACGTCATCGTCATCGATGACGATGGCCGGATCGAGGATGTGCGCGGGTTCCTCGACAGGGTGCCGGACTCGGCCTGAGCACCCGAGGCCTCCGGCCGGTGCCCACGCGGCACCGGCCGGGGGCGTCTCCGCCACCCTGACTGCCGGGGCCGTCCCCCTGCTAGGCTCGCGCACATGGACACCTCGGAGACGCTCGAGACCGCACAGTACCGCCTCACCGGGTTCGCTCACGGCGGCGGCTGTGCGTGCAAGATCCCGCCCGGTGAGCTCGAGGACGCGGTCCGCGGGCTGACCGGGCAGACGCACCCCGAGGTCATCGTCGGTCTCGATGACGGCGACGACGCCTCGGCGGTGCGCATCCGCGAGGATCTCGCGGTCCTCTCCACCGCGGACTTCTTCACCCCCGTCGTCGACGACGCCTACGACTGGGGTCGGATCGCAGCAGCCAACGCGCTCTCGGACATCTACGCGATGGGCGGGACCCCGGTCACGGCGATCAACCTCGTCGGGTGGCCGCGGGAGACGCTGCCTATGGAGCTGCTCACCGAGGTGCTGCGCGGCGGTCTCGATGTCGCCGGGCAGGCGAACTGCCCCGTCGCCGGCGGGCATTCGATCGACGATCCCGAACCGAAGTACGGGATGGCCGTGACCGGCATCGCCCATCCCGAGGCGATCATGCGCAACGACGCCGCCGAGGCGGGACTGCCGATCACCCTGACGAAGCCGATCGGGGTGGGGATTCTCAACAACCGGCACAAGCAGACCGGGGAGGTCTTCGACGAGGCGATCGCGACGATGACGCAGCTCAACGCGGACGCCTCGCGGGCGGCCGTGGCCGCCGGCATCCGCGCGGCCACCGACGTCACCGGGTTCGGGCTGCTCGGCCACCTGTTCAAGATGGGCCGGGCCTCCGGGATCGGTGCGGTCATCGACGCGGCTGCGGTGCCCCGCCTCGGCGGGGTCGATGAGTCGATCGCCGCGGGCTTCGTCTCCGGCGGGACCCGGCGCAATCTCGACTGGGTGCGGCCGCACCTGACCGCGGATGACACCGTCACCGAGGCGGACCTCCTCCTGCTCGCGGATGCGCAGACCTCCGGCGGCCTCCTCGTCGTCGGGGAGCTGCCGGGGCACCCGATCATCGGGGAGACCGTCGCCGGCTCGGGCATCCGGATTCGCTGAACCGGGTCAGCTCACCCGTGCCTCGATGCCCGCGATGAGGAGATCGAGCCCGCGGTCGTAGACGAGTCGGTTGCGCTCTGCACCGGTCGGATGGCCGGTGGCGAGTTCGGCCAGCGGTGAGCTCGGATCTCCCGGTGCGAAGATCTGATTCGGGGACAGGGCGTCGAGGGCGACCCCGAACGCGAACGCGTCGAGGACTTCGAGGGTCGTGAGCAGTTCGTCCTCGGGCAGGCCGGCGCGGCGGAGGATCTCAAGGAGCGCTTCATAGAGTCGCAGGGTCGCGGGTTCGTCGATCGTCACCCCGAGGAGATGGATCATCACCCGCGGATGGTCGGCGTAGAGGCGCCAGAGTGACCCGACGCCGGCCCGCAGCGAGTCCTGCCACGCCGCGTCGGTGAGGGTGACGAGGTCGTAGTCGCCGTTGAGGACCTCGCGCATCGCATGGACGATTCCGTCACGTCCGTCGACGTGGTGGTAGAGCGAGGAGAGGGAGACCCCGAGGCGCTTCGCGAGCGGTTGGATCCTCAGCTCCTCACCGGCATCGAGCATCTCGATGGCGGCGAGCGCGATCTTCTCCCGGCTCAGCAGCGGGGACGTCGGTCGGGCCATGGCGCACTCTCCTCCTTCTCGCGACTCTGCGACTGCGTGCGACTCCGCGCCTGCTCACTACGGAGCGAGTGCCGGGTCCGGCGACGATGCGATTGACAAGCTCTCGAGCCGACGTGCACCATTCTAGGTAACCGAAAACTTTTCGTTTAGTCAATGAGTGCCGCCATCGGCACCGCGACACCGGCAAAGGGGCCACTTCATGAGCACAGCACCCGCACCCGTCGACGATCCCCGCGTCCCGCTCGGACTGCGCAACGGCGCGGCGGTCTTCCTCGTCGCCCTCGCCGGACTCATGCTCGCCAACCTTGCTCCCCTCGTCCTCGCCGTCCTCGAGGACATCGGCTTCGACGTCATCGCCGCTGGCAACATCCTCACCTGGGCGCTGCTGGCCTCGGCGCTCGTCGGACTGGGGACCTCGCGCCCGGCGGCAGGACGCCACCGCCGCACGATCGCCGTGGTCGGACTCGTCATCGCCATCATCGGCTTCCTCGCCGCGGCGCTCATCGGCAGCCCCACGATCGTCGTCGCCGGACTCATCGCCGGCGGTGCCGGGGTGGGCGCGGCGATCTCGACCTCGGGGGCCGCGATCGCCGCGATCGAGAACCCCAACCGGGTGAGCGCGACGAGCGGCGTCGTCAATCGCCTCCTCGTCATGGTCGTCCTCGGGGTCATCCCGGCGATCGGCCTCGCCCAGTTCACAGTGTTCGGGGCGCTGGCGCTGCTGTCGGCCCTCAGCCTCGCCGTGACGATCTGGCTGCCGGCCACTCCCGACTACTCATCGGCGGTCATCGCCGCCGAGTCCCCCGCCGGCACCCGCGCGCCCCGGAAGGTCGTGCTCGCCGGCATCGGCATCCTCATCATCTTTCCCCTCTGGGGCACGAGCGAGGACTCCGTGTGGACACTCGCCCCGGTCCTCGGTGACTCCGTCGGCCTGAGCGAGCAGTCCCTCGGCTTCGCCCTCAGCGCCGCCGCCGGCTGCGGGGCAGCGGCGATGCTCATCGTCATGCTCTTCGGCACCCGGATCGGGCGAGCGGTGCCGCTGGCCGTCGCGCTCATCCTCGGCGGGGTGACGAAGATCTGGATCGGCATGACGACCGATCCGCAGACCCTGGCTGTGCTCATCGTCGTCGTCAACACGATCTACGCGTTCGCGTTCGTCCTCTTCATCGCCACCGCCGCCGGACTCGACGCCCGCGGGTACTGGTCGGGTCCCCTCGTCGGGGCCTACATCGTCGGATCGAGCTTCGCTCCGCTGCTCGGCGCATGGGTCATCGACACCGTCGGCATCCCCACCTTCGGGCTGATCATGGGCATCGTCAGCTTCGTCGTCGTCATCCCCACGGTGCTCATCGCCCGCGTCTCGACGCGCGTCGAACGCACCCTGACCCACCTCGGCGAGGACTCACCGCCGCCTGCGGATCCGTCGACCGCGGACACTCCCACCACCGAGGCGACCGCCACCACGACCGACTCCTCCACCACCGCTGACGCCTCCGACTCGGACTCCGCCACCGACGCCACTGACGGACGGAACGCCACCCCCAGCGACTCCGCCTCCGACAAGACCGAAAGGACATCATGACCACCGTCCTCACCAATGCCACCGTCTTCACCGGCAGCGCCGATGCCCCGCTCCACGAGGCCGTCGCCTTTGAGGCGGGACGGATCCTCGCCGTCGGTGACGCGGCCACCGTCCGGGCGATCGCCGGTGAAGACGCCGAGGTGGTCGACCTCGACGGTGCGCTCGTGTCCCCCGGATTCGTCGAGGCGCATACGCATCTGGCGATGCTCGGGCAGACCCTGGACAAGGTGCAGCTGCGCGACGCCGGAAGCCTGAGCGAGATCCAGGAACGACTGCGGGCGGCCCGCAGCGCGCAGCCGGAGGCGGCGTACCTCCTCGGCGCGAGTTGGATGTTCGACGCCGTTCCCGGCGGGCAGCCGACGGCGGCGATGATCGACGAGGTCATCGACGACATTCCCGTCATCCTCGACTCGAACGACGTCCACTCCTCCTGGGTCAACACTGCGGCGCTCGAGGCGATGGGCATTACGGCAGAGACGCCGAATCCTCCCGGTGGGGAGATCGTCCGCGACGCCGACGGGCAGGCGACGGGCTTCATGCTCGAGACCGCGGCGATCGAGTACGTGTGGTCCTATCTCGATGAGATCACGACGGCCGCCGACCGTGAGCGGTTCCTCGACACGGCATTCGAGGCCTACCTGCACAGCGGGGTGACCGCGGCGACCGATATGGCGCTCGGCGAGCCCGAGCTCGCCGCCGTCGTCCGCCTGCTCGAGCGCGACGGCCGCCTGCCGTTCCCCGTCACGGCGCATTGGCTCCTCCGTCCCACCGGTGATCCCGAACGGGATCTCTCCCAGGTCACGCGAGCGGTCGAGGTGCGCGACCAGGTGGCCGCGCTGGACGGCTCCGAGTGGTTCCGCCTGGCCGGGGTGAAGTTCATCCTCGACGGCGTCATCGACGCGTGCACCGCGGCGATGCGGGCGCCGTATGCGAATGGGACGAACGCCGAGGCGATCTGGTCGTATCAGACCGCCGCACCGGTGGCCGTGGCCGCCGATGCCGCCGGTCTGCAGCTGGCGATGCACGCGATCGGCGATCATGCGAGCGAGATCGCGCTCGACCTCGTCGAGGAATGCGGGCGGGCGAATGGTCCGCGGCTGCGCAGCCCGCGCATCGAGCATCTCGAGTCCGTCACGGATGACACGATCCGCCGCATGGCCGCGCTCGGCGTCGTCGCGTCGCTGCAGCCGGTCCACTGCGATCCGGCGATCATGGACAACTGGATGGCGATGCTCGGCGACGAGCGCGCGGAGACCGGCTTCCCTTGGCAGAAGTTCCGCGACGCGGGGGT
Source organism: Brevibacterium sp. 2SA (assembly GCF_005502845.1). Taxonomy (NCBI): domain Bacteria; kingdom Bacillati; phylum Actinomycetota; class Actinomycetes; order Micrococcales; family Brevibacteriaceae; genus Brevibacterium; species Brevibacterium sp. 2SA. Next base: position 31,430 of record NZ_SCMW01000028.1, read on the forward strand.
GCGGATCGCGCTCGGAACCGATGCGCCCACGGCTCCCCTCGAGGCGGCGCACAATCTCTTCATCGCGCTGACGACACGGTCAGCGCTCAGCCCGGGATCTGCCGTCTCTCACCCGGAGAGAGCGTTCACCCCGGGTCAGGCTCTTGAGGGGCTGACCCTCGCGGGGGCAGTGGCGGGCGAGTTCGGCGATGGGATCGGGCGGATCGTGCCCGGTGGTCGCGCGAATCTCGTCGTCCTCGACGTCAACCCGTTCACCGGCGACCCGGACGACCTCCTCGAGTCGACGGTCCTGCGGACCTACGTCGACGGCGAACTCGTCGCCGGCAGCGCGGCGTCGACGCGCGAGTAGCTCGCGAACGGTGCGCAGACACCTGGCGGGTGGGTTTCTCGCCAGCGGGCACGGTCGGGACGATCCGAGGCGCGCGAAGGAATGCGGGGCTTCACAAACAGCCAGAGTGAACTAGACTGCCCCGAACGGCGGACCATCCGGAGCTCAACGACGGAAGCGAGAAGCGCATGGAACGTGTGACCGGTATCGGTGGGGTCTTCTTTCGCGCTGAGCGGCCCGATGAGCTGACCGCCTGGTACGAACGGCACCTGGGAGTCGAGGCACCCCCCGAGACCTACGACACGCCGTCGTGGTGGCAGCAGTCCGGCCCGACCGTGTTCGCGGCGATGCCCGCGGACTCGGATCACTTCGGTGGACCGCACAAGACCTGGTCGGTGAACTTTCGCGTCGCCGACCTCGACCTGATGGTCTCGCAGCTGCGGCAGGCCGGCATCGTGGTGGACGTCGATCCGGAGATCTATCCCAACGGCAGGTTCGCGACCCTGACCGACCCGGAAGACAATGTCGTCCAGCTCTGGGAACCGGCCGGCGCCGACGCAGCAGGGGTGGCGACGGATCCGGGGTGAGGCTCCACCTCAGGCTGCGTTCGCGCGACCGATCCTGCCCATTGTCGGGTGGTGCTCGGTGCCTGCCTGTTGCTCCGCCTGCCAGTCCCGGCTAGAGCCTCCTCGGAGGCCGTACATGACCTTTCCCTGGTGGCCCGGCACAATCCAGGTCCTCGTCACCCTGGTCACCGTTGCACTTCTGTTCCTCTGACCGGGACTTATCCGCTCATGCCGCTGAGTGCGCGGCTCCGCCACGGTGGTGCCTACCGTCCCACCTGCGCCGCGACGCCTGATGGGCCCTCAAGCCGGTTGCACACGCCGACTTCCCGCGGGGCGGCGCACCGCCCCGCGGCCGGCTACCAGCCGGTGGTGATCGAGTCGTCGGTGATGCCCTGGGCGCGGCGTTCCTCGAGGCGGGCGCGCTGCGGTTCGATGACGTAGCGCGGATCCTTCGTCGAATCGATGCCGGCCTCGAGCATCCCGAAGCGCGTGTACGCCGAGGCTGCCGCGAGTGCCGTACCGCTGACCACGGACAATGTCCGCAGCAGTGCACGGACCTTCCAGCTGCGTCCCGCCTTGTTCGCCGCGACGGTGGCAGCGCCGGAGGCGACCGCCCGTCCGGCGACGCCCTTGGCCACGGCCTGCGCGACACCCGATGCCGTGAGACCGGCGACGCCGGTGGCCGCCGTCTTCGCGACGCCCTTGATTCCGCGCAACGCCGTGTCGCCGGTCCGGCTACCGAGCTTCTTCGCGAAGATCCGCGCCCCCACCTCGACGACGGCCGCGCCGACCGCCCCGGCGATGAGGAGCTTCTCGGCGCGGTGGAGCTTGTGGCCGGGTTCGCCCTCCTCCATCGGCTCGACCTCGACGGGGTGCATGCCCTTCTTCATCCGCGACATCGCATAGAGGTCGCCGGCCGAGCCCATGAGCGCGAGCAGACGCGCCGGTTCGGCCTCGCGCACAGGTGAGAGCGCCATCGCCGCACCGCCGGCGGCCAACGACGCCGAGGACACGAAGACGAACGGCAGCCCATTGCGGCCAGCGGCATTCCACGTCGGCACCGCCGTGTCGCCGAGGAGGACCGCCGTGTACGCGGCCAGCGGAGTCGCGAAGAGCGCGGACTCGAGGGCCGCGGGCAGTTCGAGGGCGTGGAGGACCTTGCGCAGCGGTCCCAGCGGCAGGATCTCCTTCGTCAGCCGGTCGACCTCGATGACCGAGGTGACACCGGCACCGACGCCGAAGCCCGAGAGGATCCACGTGCCGAGGCTCATCGGGGAGGACACCTTGACCACGCGCATCATGTTGATGAAGCGCTCGGGGCGACCGAGGTCCTTGACGAGCGCCGCGCCGCCGAGAGCCGTCGCGCCGATCGCGGTGAGCCGGGTGGCCGTGCGCATGCCCGGCCGGTCGCTCAACTGGGCGCCGAGGCCGAGCAGCGTCGACCCGCCGGCCAGCCCGCCGAGGAAGAGGTAGAGCGAGATCTCATGACCCCATGGCGGCGGTTTGACGATCGGGCGACCGTAGTACGAGGTGAACTCGACGTCCTCGACCATCGGCATCTCGCGGCCGCCGTCGGCGCCGCGGTTCTGCCAGCCTCCACCGGAGCCCTGCCCACCGGAACCACCGGAGCCGGACCCGGATCCCCCGCGACCGCCTCGGCGACGCTTCTTCCGGCCGCCTTCGGGCTCGGGGGGACGGTACGAATCGTAAACGGATGAGCTCATGAACGCTTGCTCCCGAGGAAGGACAGGCCGGCCGCGGCGATCATGCCGAGGGCGGCGATGCCGGCGGTGGCGAACATCGCGGGCAGGTCCTTCGTCGCGACCCGGGGGTCCGGCGGCAGGCCGTAGACCTCGGGTTCGTCGAGGAGGAGGAAGACCGATCCGGTGCCGCCGACCCCGTCGTTCGGGTTCGCGCCGTAGAGGCGCGCCTCGGTGAGGCCCTTCGCGTGGAGATCGGCGACCCGCTCGTGGGCCTGGGCGACCATGTCCTCGCGGTCGCCGAACTTGATCGACGTCGTCGGGCACGTCTGCGCGCAGGCCGGGGTCTGGCCCTCGACGAGGCGGTCGTAGCAGAGCGTGCACTTGTTCGCCGTGTGCATGTTCGGGATGTCCTCGGTGTCGAGCGGGTACTCCTCCCCGCTGCGATCCGTGGGCGGGCGGATCGTGCCGTCGTCACGGCGTTCGATGACGCCGAACGGACACCCGGCCACGCAGGTGCCGCAGCCGTTGCAGACATCGGCCTGGACGACGACGGTGTCGAACTCGGTGCGGAAGAGCGCACCGGTCGGGCACACGTCGAGGCAGCCGGCGTGCGTGCAATGCTTGCACACGTCGGAGGACATCAGCCAGCGGAAGTCCGCGGTGTCCGGCGGCGTCGTGTCGACACCGTCGAAGTCGACGGGGTCGAGCGCGCCGGGGGCGAGGAGATCGACGTCGAGCTGCGGTGACGACGGCAGTCCGCCGCCCACCGGCTGCGGACCCGAAGTCTCATCGGTGCGCGGCCTGATCGAGGGCATGCCGAGGTTGACGAGCTTGCGCCCAGATTCCCTGGCCGCCTCGATCTGCTCCTTGCCCTGTTCGACGAAGGCGACATGGCGCCACGTGTTCGCGCCGAGCTCACCGGTGTTGTCATACGACATCCCGAGGATCTCGAAGTTCCCGTCCTGCGGGTTGTGGTTCCACTCCTTGCAGGCGACCTCGCAGGCCTTGCAGCCGATGCAGATCGAGGTATCGGTGAAGAATCCCTTGCGATTCTGCGTCGTCTCATGCCAATGGCCGTCCGCGACGGTGCCGGAATCCAGCGTCGGTGCCGACATCAGTTCTCCTCCTCTTCCTGTTCTGCTCTCCTGCGCGCGTTCTTCTCGTACTCCCACGCGTTCGCGGGCTGCTCGGGATCGACCGGCGTGTACGGGTTGCCCTCGGCGTCGTAGCCGAAGTGCGGGTCACCGTCGGTGGGATCCCCGTCGACGGCGTAGTTCGCGTCGACCCGCTTGTTCGGCTGCTCACCTCCGGACTCACGATCGCCGGCGCCCTCGGGCGCACCGCTGGCGCCGGCTCCGCTGCCTGCGGAGTCCCCGGAATCCGTGGGTGCGCTGTAGCCCTTCGCCGAGGCGGTCCCGGAGTCCTCGGATTCGTCGGCTCCGTACGTGCGACCGGGGGTGACGCCGACCGCGGAGTCGCCTCCGCGTTCGTTGTGCCCACCCGTGTGCGCCGGAGAGCTCGCCTCGGCGGCGCGGTCGACGACCTCGGGCGGAACCGTGACGAGTTCGTTGCCCGACTCCGGGGTGAGCCCGGCCTCGCGCTGGTACTTCTCGACGAAGTCGACGAGCTCGGGTCCGCGCGGCCGCCTGCCCGGCAGGGCGGTGCCGGCGACGTACTTGCCGTTCTGGATGAAGACGTTGGGGTCCATCGTCACGCCGAGGAGGTCGTTGGCCGAATCGCCGTCGACCCATGCGCCCTTGCCGCCGACGCCCCAGTGGTAGGGCAGGCCGATCTGGTGGACCCACTTGCCGCCGATCTTCAGCGGTGTCATCCGCTCGGTGATGAGGACCCGGGCCTCGATCGCCGCCCGCGGGGAGACCAGGGTCGCCCAGCCGTAGGGTTCGAGTCCGACCTCTTCGGCGAGCTCCGGAGAGACCTCGCAGAACATCTCGGGTTGGAGCTCCGAGAGGTAGGACAGCCAGCGGGACATGCCGCCAGCCGTGTGGTGCTCGGTGAGACGGTAGGTCGTGAACACGTACGGGTAGACCTCGGAACCGGGGAACCCGGCGCCCGGGGCGGACAGGTTGTCCTCCCGGCGCATGATCTTGCGCAGCGGATTGTTCTGCTGCGTGTAGAGCGGGTTGCCGATCGTCGATTCCTGCGGTTCGTAGTGCGTGGGCAGGGGTCCGTCGACCATGCCGCCGGGGGCGAAGAGCCAGCCCTTGCCGTCGGCCTGCATGATGAACGGGTCGTCGCCGTCGAGTTGACTAGGACCGCCGAAGGGCACATCGGAGTGTGCTTCGGGGTTGAGCTCGACGGGGAAGTCGGGTTCGTCGGCGCCGACCCAGCGGGCCTTGTCCGTGTCCCACCACACGAGCTTCTTCCGCTCCGACCACGGCTTGCCCTCAGGGTCGGCCGAGGCGCGGTTGTAGAGAATCCGGCGGTTCGCCGGCCACGCCCACGCCCATTCGGAGGCGATCTCGTCCTGCTCGGTGCGCGGTTTGCGGCGGGCGGCCATGTTGACGCCGCCGGAGTAGATGCCGGTGTAGATCCAGCAGCCGCCGGCGGTCGTGCCGTCGTCGCGCATCTGCGTGTAGACGTCGAGCGGCTGCCCGTCCTTCTCCCCGCCGACGTAGTAGCCGTTGACCTCGGCGAGGACCGCTTCGGGATCGACCTCGCCGTCCTCGTCGAGCGGGTAGTCCCACGTCAGGTCGAGGAGCGGGCGATCGCGCGGATCGTCGGAGTCAGCGAGCTTCGCGCGGATGCGCTTGCCGAGCTCGTAGAAGAACTCGAGTTCGCTCTGCGCCTCACCCGGCGGGTTGACCGCCTTGTGCCGCCACTGGACGAGGCGCTGCGTCTGCGTGAACGTGCCCGCCTTCTCCGTGTGGTTGGCCGCGGGCATGAAGAAGACCTCGGTGTCGATGTCCTCGGTGCGCAGCTCCCCGGTCTCGATCTCCGGGCCGTCCTTCCACCAGGTGGCGGATTCGATGAGGCTGAAGTCGCGGACGACGAGCCATTTGAGGTGGCTCATCGCCATCCGCTGCATGCGCCCGTTCGCCGACCCCACGGCCGGGTTCTGGCCGAGGAGGAAGTACCCGTCGACGCCGTCGTTGAGCATCCGCACCTGCGTCTGGTAGGTGCCGTGGGCGCCGTTGATCCGCGGCAGGTAGTCGAACGCGAAGTCGTTCTCCTGCGTCGCCGCGTCACCCCACCAGGCCTTGAGCAGGCTCGTCGCGTAGCTGCGGCCGTTGGCCCAGTAGCCCTTGTGGGTCTCGGGCGTGCCGACGGCGGCGACGTAGTCGTCGAAGGTGTCGTGGACGCCGGCGCTCGGCATCGGCAGGTACCCGGGCAGGAGGTTGAACAGCGTCGGGATGTCCGTCGAACCCTGGATCGTCGCGTGTCCGCGCAGCGCCATGATGCCGCCGCCGGGGCGACCCATGTTGCCGAGCAGGAGCTGGAGGATCGAGGCGGTGCGGATGAACTGCGCGCCGAGGCTGTGCTGCGTCCACCCGACCGCGTACGCGAAGCACGTGGTCCGTTCGCGACCGGAGTTCGTCGTGATCGATTCGAGGAGGTACTCGAAGTCCGACTCCGAGATCCCGCACGATTCGGCGACCATTTCCGCGGTGTAGCGCGAGTAGTGGCGCTTGAGGATCTGGAAGACGCTGCGCGGGTCGGTGAGGTTGGGATCGCGCAGGGCGACGCCGGCCTCATCGGTCTGGTACGACCACGTCGAGTTGTCATACGAGTTCGTCGCCGGGTCGTAGCCGGAGAACAGTCCGTCGAGGTCCTCGGGGTCGAGGTAGTTGTCGCTGATGAGGTTCGTCGCGTTCGTGTACGACCGGACGTACTCCTCGAAGTAGAGGCCGTCGGTCAGCACCCGGTTGATGAGCGCGCCGAGGAGGACGATGTCCGAGCCCGCCCGGATCGGGACGTGCTTGTCGGCCACCGCCGTGGTCCGGGTGAACCGCGGATCGACGTGGATGATCCGGGCACCGCGGGCCTTGGCCTCAGTCACCCATTGGAAGCCCACCGGGTGGCATTCGGCCATGTTCGACCCCTGGATGACGATGCAGTCGGCGTTCGCCATGTCCTGCACCGGCTGGGTGGCGCCGCCGCGCCCGAACGAGGTTCCCAGACTGGGAACCGTGGCGGAGTGTCATATGCGGGCCTGGTTCTCGATCTGTATCGCGCCGGCGGCGGTGAAGAGCTTCTTCGCGAAGTAGTTCTCCTCGTTGTCGATGGTCGCCCCGCCGAGGCTGGCGATGCCCATCGTGCGACGCAGGGGGTGGCCCTGGTCGTCGAAGTCCTCCCAGTGGTTGCGGCGGGCTTCGAGGAACCGGTCGGCGACCATGTCGATCGCCGTGTTCAGGTCGAGCTTCTGCCAGTCCTTGGCCTTCGGGGCGCGGTAGAGCACCTCGGTCTGCCGGGAGGGGTTGTTGACGAGCTGTTCGCTCGCCGCGCCCTTCGGGCAGAGGCGTCCGCGCGAGATCGGCGAGTCGGGGTCTCCTTCGATGCCGACGACCTTGTCGTCCTTGACGAAGATCCGCTGCCCGCAGCCGACGGCACAGTACGGACAGACGGACTGGACGACCTTGTCGGACGTCGTCGTCCGCGGGACGATGTTGCGCGTGTGCTCTGACACCACGGACTCGCCGCGTCCGGTCGAATCGGACGAACGGAACTGCCGCAGCACCGGCCACTCGAGAAAGCTGAACCGTGCCATGGCGTCATCATACCCCCGCACTCTCTACGGCGTGTAGTGAAGAATGCCTAAACTTTCCTTGCCACGAGAATGCCGTCCTCGAGCTCGGACTCCGTGCCATCGGGCCCGGTCACAGGCCGATTCCGCGTCTCCGCGAGCACAAGCTCCCATGGTCCGCCTCCGCTGTCGGTGAGGAGTGCGAAGTCCTCCTCGGGCGTGCCGAAGTCGCCGTCGAGCCCGTGGTGCTCGTGTCCTGCTCCCTCATGCTCTGAAGCCTCGCCGCCTGCCCACGGCGGAACCGTGGCGTGGGAGATGAGGATGAGCGTCCCGCCGGGGCTGACGAGCTCGCCGAGGTGGCGCATGAGGTCCGCGCGGGTGTCGGGCAGGCGGGTGTGGAGGAAGCATCCGGTGACGAGGTCGTAGGCGCCGCGGTGGTCGTCTGCGGTGGCCCAGTCGACGAGGTCGGCGGCGGCGAAGTCCGCGTCCGCTCCTGCCGACTCGGCGGCGGCTCGGGAGCGGGCGATCGCCGTCGGCGAGAGGGCGATGCCGGCGGCCTGCCAGCCGCCGCCGGCGAGCCAAATGACGTCGGCGCCCTCACCGGAACCGACGTCGAGACTGCGGCCCGGGGTGAGGTCGAGGTCGGTGACGACGTCGACGAGGGCGACGTTGGGACGGCCCGACCACACTGCCTCGGCGCCGGAGTAGCGGTTCTCCCACTCCTCGACGGAACCGGGCACCCGCCCGGATTCGGACACCTGCCCGGTGTCGGCTGCCGTGTCGGGTGCGGACACAGACGCGGCCCGGGCATGGGGCCCGGGCCGGTCGGTGTGGCTGTGGTGCTCGGTCACTGTCCCTGACCGGGCGCGCCGTCGGCGGTGGAGTCGGCGCCCTCGCCGGCTTCGCGCTTGGCGATCTCGGCGCGGACCTCGTCCATGTCGAGGTCGTTGACGGCGGTGATGACCTGCTCGAGCTGCGGGGCGGCGAGCGCACCGGGCTGAGCGAAGACGACGATGCCGTCGCGGAACGCGACGAGGGTGGGAATCGAGGTGACGTTGAAGAGGCCGGCGAGCTGCTGCTGGTCCTCGGTGTCGATCTTGCCGAAGGCGATGTCGGGGTACTGCGTCGAGGCCTGCTCGAAGACCGGGGCGAACTGGCGGCACGGGCCGCACCATTCGGCCCAGAAGTCCAGCAGGACGACGGAGTTGTCGGTGATGGTCTGCTCGAAGTTGTCCTGGGTGATCTCGATCGTAGACATTCGGGCAGTCTAACGACGGTTCCTCCATTTTGCCTGCATGTTTCCCTGCCGTCTTGAGCAATGGGACTCAGGGTCGTCCACGACGCAGCACTCCCGCCTACCCGGCGGGGTCGACGGGCTTGAGGGCTGTGCCCGAGGCGATCTGCGTGGCGATGACGGCGGTGAGCGCACCGGCGAGCATGAGGGAGGCGAGGACGACGATCTGGAACTGGGCCGCCTCGAGCGGGGAGGCGCCGCCGAAGAGCGCGCCGACGAAGGCGCCGGGCAGAGTGACGAGACCCGTGTTCTTCGTCTGGTCGAGGTTGGGCAGCAGGGCCTCGCGGACCGCGATCTGCCGCAGGCGCTTCGTCGCCCGGCGCGGCTGCGCTCCCACGGCCAGCCACGCTTCGACCTCACCCCAGCCCCCGCGCAGTTCGCCGTCGTAGCGGCGCATCGCGAGCGTGGCCGCCGTCATCGCGTTGCCGGAGACGATGCCGGCGATCGCGATGACCCGCTCGAACTGGAGATCGACGAGACCGAGGGCGAGGACGAGCCCGAGCGTGACGAGGGTTCCGACGATGACGCCGACGACGGCTCCGAGCGGTCCGCGCGGCACCTCGCGGGACCGGCGCAGCGAGGTCAGCGAGGCGGTCGTGAGCATGAGGCCGATGAACGCCGCGACCGCCCACCACGCAGTGAGTGCACCGGAGAGGAGGAGGGCGACGAGGGCGAGCTGGACGACGGCGCGCACGATCGCGACGACGGGCAGCCAGCCGAGCCCCACCTCGGCGATGCGGAGGATCGTGACCGTGAGGACGACGAGAACGGCGATGCCGGCCAGGAAGGGGAGAACCTCGGTGAGCGTCACCGTCTCAGTGTAGGGCTGTCGCTCAGCCCTGATCGGGCTGCCACGGGTCGGAGAAGACCTCCTTTCGACTCCGTTCGATCTCCTCATACGACCGTGCAGACGGCGGGTGCGCACCGGCCCGATAGGCCGCCACCGCGGCCGCCGCTTGAGTGATGGCCGCGCGGAACGGCCAGGATCCAGTGCTCACCCGACCGACTCCGAGGTCGCGCAGCCGCTGCCACGGCAGCTGCGCCAGCAGGTTGAGGGGAACGTCGCCGAGGAGGTCGACGAGCTCCTCGATCGTGCGCTCCTCTCTCAGACCGGGAACGAAGACCCCATCCGCCCCCGCCTCGGCGTACGCCCGGACGCGGCTCGCCGTCTCGTCGCGCGCTGCTCCGAGCCAGTGGGTGTCGACCCTCGCGTTGACGAAGAGCGCGGGGGCGGCGTCCTTGATCGCTGTGATCGCGGCCGCGTGGTCGGCGGCGCGGGTGAGGTGATCGCCGCGACCGTCTTCGACGTTGATCCCGGCGATGCCCATGACGGACAGGTCGAGGGCGAGTTCGGCGGGATCGTGGCCGAAGCCGCCTTCGACATCGATGCTGACCGGGACGGGGAGGACGCTGAGGCGACGCGCCAACTCCATCGTCTCCCGGTACGCGGCACCTGTAGCGTCGGGCAGTCCGTGGGAGGCCGCCACGCCGAGACTCGTCGTGCCCAGCGCCGGATACCCATCGGCGACGAAGGCCGTTGCCGACGCACAGTCCCAGGCGTTCGGCAGCAGCAGCGGTTCATCCCCCCGATGCAGATCGGCGAACCGGTTCACTCCGTCCATGAGCGCGCGGGCCTGCTCCTCGCCCGGACACGCATGTCTGCCGGCGCCGAACGGATGATCGGTGAGGTCGATGAGGATCTCCTCGCCCGATGGTCTGCGGCGGCGAGTGAATGGGACTGCGGGTACGCTGCCCTTCGCCCACGCGGTCAGCGCACCCGACGCCTGCACGAGCAGCCCGATGCGGGCGGCGGTCGCCTCGTTCCGTTCCCCACCCGCGGCGGCGACCAAGCGCTCGACGGCGGCATCGGTGTGCGGAGTGATCGGCTCATGAGGCTGGTAGCCTGCTGCGGCGATCTCGACGTCGACGACAGCGTCGCGAGGCATGCCGAGGGCAGCGGCCAAGGTGGCCACCGGATGGCCGGGTCGACGCAGATGTGCGAGGTCGATCGCCTCGAGCAGGCGAACCGCGTGGGCGCGACGGCGCTCATGGTCCGGGCCGTCGCAGAACCTGGCGACGTGTGAGCGCAGCCAGGCCATGCCATGCGCACCGTCGGCAACATGGGGAACAGAGAGAGCGGGATCCTCGAGAGAAGTCATAACTTCATCCTCGAGCCCGAACACTTCGGTGGTCACCACACTGTCGGGGGCGCACACTGAGAATATGAGCGCAGAGAACCTGTCCGCGGTGGCCGGGGCCGTCGCCGACCCGACCCGGGCCCGCATGCTCGTCGCGCTCATGGACGGTCGCGCGTGGACGGCTCGAGAACTCGCCCACGGCGCCGGCGTCACCCCGTCGACGGCGACCAGCCACCTCAACCTCCTCGTCGACCGCGGGCTGCTGCGGGAGCGACGCCAGGGACGGCACCGCTATGTCGAGCTCGCCGGGCCGGCAGTCGCGCACGCGCTCGAAGCCGTGGTCTCTCTCGGCGAGCAGCCGTTGCCGAAGGTGCACAGCCTGCGGGAGGCGACGATCGATTCGGCGCTGCGCCGGGGTCGGACCTGTTACGACCATCTCGCGGGCAGTCTCGGAGTCACGATCACGCAATCGCTGATCGGCAATGGCGTGATCGACGATTCCTTCGCGCTGACCGCCCAGGGGCGGGCGTGGATCGAGGACACCCTGGCGACCTCGCTGCCGGCGGGACCCCGCCCGGTCACTCGCGAGTGCCTCGACTGGACCGAACGGCGGGTGCACCTCGGCGGGGCGCTCGGGGCGCTCATCTGCTCGACTCTCCACGAGCGAGGCTGGGTGCGCGGCGCCGCGAGCAGCCGGGCGGTGACTGTGACGCCATCCGGGACAGAGGCGCTGCAGCGAGTGCTGAGCATCGACGTCGCCAGCGCGACGGGCTGAGACCGCACGCCCGTCCCGACGACCGAATTCGGGCAGGGAACATTGCATCGGATTCGACGTCGGACCGGGACGAATCTCTGATAGACTGGCCCCATCGCTTCAACTCCCTCCCTCTTCATTTCGATCGCGTCCTGTGTCGACGCGTCCCCCAGGTTTTCGTCGGTTCCGCAGCGCTCTCGCCTGTGCTCCGACGGGAAGATCACACCTTTGGGCCACCGAGCGATCGGCCCCCGCCGTTCGCAGAGCGGCCGACTGTGTGTGACAAGCCGGATCCACGTCGGATCCGACCATCAAGACCGCTCCGGCGGTCGCAGCTGAATAAGGAAACAAGGAATATGACCACAGGTACCGTGAAATGGTTCAACGCGGAAAAGGGCTACGGATTCATCCAGCCTGACGACGGTTCGGCCGATGTGTTCACGCACTTCTCCGCCATCGAATCGACCGGTTACCGCGAGCTCACCGAGGGCCAGAACGTCGAATTCGAGTCCGAGATGGGACAGAAGGGCCTCCAGGCCACGAGCGTTCGCCCCCTCTGAGCTCAGAGCCCAGAGACTTCTCACCGCGACTGACGCCGGATCGGCGTCGACGGCGGTGAACTGATCGGCAGCGGCCGGTGACAGTGATGACCACTGTCACCGGCCGCTTCGCATTCATCCGCCCACGTGAGCCGCCGCGCTTCTCACAAAGTGGAAACATCCTATTGCCAGGCGGAAAAACTCTGATCTAAGATTCTTCGTACTTGCCTATGGCGAGTTCAAGGTCGAACTTGGGCTATCTACCGGGCGCTGCAGAAAGGACTGGTAGCCCCGTGTTGGATCGCCTCAACGCCTATTCGTCGACCGTGGAATCCCCTGACCGGTGGGTCGTCGCGACCGTCATCGCCGTCTCCGGGTCCGTCCCCCGCCCCATCGGCACCTCGATGGCCGTCCGCGACGATACCCTGACCATCGGATCGATCTCCGGCGGCTGCGTCGAATCGGCGATCGTCGACGCCGCCCTCACCGCGATCACCGACCAGCGGTCGATGATCTGCGAGTTCGGCTTCAGCGACGAGTCCGGACTCTCCGTCGGCCTCATGTGCGGCGGCGACATCAGCGTCCTCATCGAACCGCTCACCCCTCTCGCCGAGGCGGTCGCCCGTCTCATCGATTCCGCCCGCGACGACGCCGCCGACGACGCCGGTGCCCTCATCCGCGAGATCCCCCTCGACGTCGCGATGCGCGGCGGCGAACTCGTCGCACCCGCGCCGCCGGACTCCCGCGCACCGCTGTCACCCGTGACGCTCGGCCCCGGCGAGCCCCTGCCCCAGACCTTCGCCGAGGCGGTCGGGACCGCCGCTGCCCCCGTCGCTGAGATCGTGCGCCGCGGAGGCTGCGGGATCGTCGCGGTCCGCGACGAGACCCGACCCGACTGCCCGACCGTGCGCCGGCTCTTCGTCGAATCCCGTCGCCCCCGCGCCCGCGTCCTCATCTACGGCGCCAACGACTTCTCGACCGCGATCGCCCAGGCCGCCTCCCTCCTCGGTCTCCACGTCACGGTCTGCGACGCCCGCCCCGTCTTCGCGACCCGAGCCCGCCACCCCGGCGCGCACGAGGTCGTCGTCGACCGTCCCGGCGAGCACTTCGCCCGCGAGTGCGCGGCCGGCCGCGTCGACTCACGCACCGCGGTCATCGTGCTCACCCACGACCCGCGCTTCGACCTGCCGGTCCTCGACCGCGCCCTGCGGATGGATCTCGCCTACGTCGGGGCGATGGGGTCACGGACGACCCACGAGAGGCGAGCGCAGGAACTCGTCCACGGGGGCCTGCCGCAGGCCGCGTTCGACGCGCTCCACTCCCCGATCGGCCTCGACATCGGCGCCCGCACCCCGCAGGAGGTCGCCGTCGCCGTCCTCGCCGAACTCATCGCCGTGACGACGGGCCGGGCCACCTCGGCGGGCATCCCCGAACTGCGCCACACGACCGGACCGATCCACGGGTCCCGCGCCAGCGACAGCGACAGCGCTGCGCCCGACCACGCGACGCCCGGCCCCGACGACGCGGCAC
>NZ_SCMW01000029.1:0-43209 GCF_005502845.1 Brevibacterium sp. 2SA
GCCTTGAGCGTCTCGGTCTCCGCCGAGGACGGGGAGACCCCGCGCGAGGTCTCCTTGTTCGCGGGCACCGAGTCGGGGCGTTCGGCGGTGGCGGCCTCGGTGCTCTGCGGTGCGGCAGCCGCGTCCCCGGCCTTCTTGCCCGCCTGCGGCGCGGACTTCTCAGCCGTCTTCGCCGTGGAGCTCGTGGACTGGGGTGCGGAATCCGCAGCCGAGGACGATGCGGAGGAGGTCGTCTGCGCCGACTCCGCTCCGTTCGCCTTCTCGTACTCGTCGAAGAACGGCCACCAGGACTTGTCCACAGAGTTCTTGTCTGACTTAAACTGTTCGTACAGTTCCTCGACCAACCACTCATTCGACCCGAAGTCGTCGACGGTGCGGTTCGGAGTATTGACGGACACGGCGTTGATCGCCTACTTCCTGTTCAAGAATTGCTGCAATACGACACACACCAGCGTAACGCGATGTGCCTGCGAATGTGCACATAGGGGACAATAGTGTTATGCGTTTCATTTCACACCAACCTGAACACGATCTCACGTATTCCGACGTGTTCCTTGTCCCCAATTCCTCGTCGCTGACCTCGCGATTCGACGTCGACCTCACCTCCACCGATCCGACAGGGTCCCCGACCCCCATCGTGGCCGCCAACATGACCGCCGTATCGGGGCGGCGGATGGCGGAGACGATGGCCCGCCGAGGCGGTCTCGCCGTGCTGCCCCAGGACATCCCGCTGACCGCCGCCGAGGACACGATCCGCTGGGTCAAGAGCCGTGACCGGATCTTCGAATCCGCGCTCCGCTTCTCGCCCGAGGACACCGTGCTCTCCGCACTCCACGTGCTCGGCAAACGCGCCCACGGATTCGGCGCCGTCGTCGACGGATCCGGTTCCCTCGTCGGCGTCATCGACGCCGCGAACCTCCGCGACGTCGACCGGTTCACCGCGGTCGGCGAACTCACCGAGACCTCCCCGCAGGTCATCAGGGCCGACGAGATCGACTGGGCCGACGCCGAGGCGCTCGAGACCCTCTTCGAGACGATGAACGACGCGCGGACCTCCTACGCCGCGGTCGTCAACGACGCCGGGCACCTTCTCGGCGCGCTGACGCCGAAGTCGCTCCTGCGCTCCTCGATCTACACCCCCAACCTCGACGCGGCCGGGAAGCTCCGGATCGCCGCGGCGATCGGCGTCAACGGCAATGCCGCCCAGCGCGCCGAGGCGCTCGTCGCCGCCGGTGCCGACGTCCTCGTCGTCGACACCGCCCACGGCCATCAGGGCAAGATGCTCGACGTCCTCACCGCCGTCGCCGACGCCGACCTCGGGGTGCCGATCGTCGCCGGCAACGTCGTCACCGCCGACGGCGTGCGCGACCTCGTCTCCGCCGGCGCCCAGATCGTCAAGGTCGGCGTCGGGCCAGGGGCGATGTGCACGACGCGGATGATGACCGCTGTCGGTCGCCCCCAGTTCTCCGCCGTCGCCGAATGCGCCGCGGCCGCCGCGGAGCTCGGTGCGCACGTGTGGGCCGACGGGGGAGTGCGCTACCCGCGCGACGTCGCGCTGGCGCTGGCCGCCGGTGCCTCCCAGGTGATGATCGGCTCGTGGTTCGCCGGCACCCACGAATCCCCGGGCGACCTCCTCGTCGACGGTGAGGGACGCCGGTACAAGGAGAGCTTCGGCATGGCCTCGGCGCGTGCGGTGGCGAACCGGACGCGGACGGAATCGGCGTTCTCCCGGGCCCGCAAGGGGCTGTTCGAGGAGGGCATCTCCTCGTCGACGATGTACATCGACCCCGCCTCGCCCGGCGTCGAGGATCTCCTCGACTCGATCACCTCGGGGGTTCGCAGCTCGTTCACCTATGCCGGTGCGCAGAGCCTCACCGAGTTCGCCGAGCGGGCGAGCGTCGGCGTCCAGAGCGCCGCCGGGTACGAAGAGGGTCGACCGCTGGCGGGAAGTTGGTAAGATCGACCCATGCTCAGTGACAGTCCCTGCCGGCGGGAAGCCGGCGCCCCAGACGACGATCCGCCTCTGGCAAGGGTCGTTGGCACAGTTGAGACTCGCATCGAGGTCTCGTCGAGCGGGACTCGTCACTGATGGAATGGCTGTACCTGGCCCTCGCCCTCCTTCTCATCTGCGGCACGGGCATCTTCGTCGCCGCCGAATTCTCCCTCCTCACTCTCGACCGGCACACCGCTGACAAGGCCGTGGCCGACGGGGTGGTCGGAGCGAAGACCCTGCGGCAGTCGATGACGCATCTGTCGACGCAGCTCTCGGCTGCCCAGGTCGGCATCACGATCACCACGCTGCTCACCGGCTACCTCATGGAGCCCTCGCTCGGACGGCTGCTCTCGCCGGTCTTCGAGTCGTGGGGCGCGGGCCCGGGACTGGCCGAGCCGATCGCCCTGGCGATCGCCCTCATCATCTCCACGGTGCTGTCGATGATCTTCGGCGAACTCGTGCCGAAGAACCTCGCCATCGCGATCCCGCTCGCCACCGGACGCATCGCCGCCCCCATCCAGTACGTCTTCTCCGTCGTCCTCAAGCCCGTCATCGCGTTCCTCAACGGCACGGCGAACAAGATCCTGCGGGCGATGGGGATCGAACCGCAGGAGGAGGGCACGGTCGGCCGTTCCCCGGAGGAGCTGACCTCGCTCGTGCGCCACTCCGCCGAGGAGGGGGTGCTCGACGAGCAGACCGCGGACCTGCTCGAGCGCACCCTGTCCTTCTCCGAGCGCACCGCCGAGGACGTCATGACCCCGCGCACCCGGATGTCCTCGGTGACGAAGGACACGACGGCGCGCCAGATCATCGAACAGGCCCGGGCGACCGGGTATTCGCGGTTCCCTGTCGCCGGCGAGGACAAGGACCACATCCTCGGCGTCGTCCACGTCAAACAGGCCTTCGCGGTGCCCCCGGCCAACCGCGACGATGCCTACGCCGGGGGACTGATGACCGAGGTCACCGAGATCCCCGAGACCCTGCGTCTCGACCCGCTGCTCATGGAGTTGCGCGGCAAGGGCATGCAGATGGCCGTCGTCGTCGACGAGTTCGGCGGCACCGCCGGCGTCGTCACCCTCGAGGACGTCGTCGAGGAGCTCGTCGGGGAGGTCGCCGACGAGCACGACCGGATGAGGGTGGCCGCGCGACCGGTCCGCGACGGTTCGTGGATCGTGCCCGGGCAGCTGCGCCCCGATGAGATCGAGGCGACGATCGGCCTGACGATCCCCGAGGACTCCGACTACGAGACGATCGCCGGCTTCGTCCTCAAGGAGCTCGGTCGGATTCCGGAGCCCGGCGACGAGGTGCGCACGCCCGATGCCCTCATCCGGGTCGAGCGGATGCACGGCCGCCGAATCGAGCGGCTGCGTGTGGTGATGCGCGCCACCGACGCCGAGGCCTACGACGCCGCCGACGTCCAGCCTGGTCACGCCGCCGACGCCCACCACCGTGCAGAGGGAGGTCAGAAGCATGAGCTCTGATTGGCTCGGACTCATCTGGCTCGTCGTCCTGCTGCTCGGCAACGCGTTCTTCGTCGCCTCGGAGTTCGCGATCGTCGCCGCCAAGCGCTCCCAGGTGGAGCCGCGCGCGGCCGCCGGGTCGGGGGCGGCGAAGACGGCGCTCTACGCGATGGAGCACGTCTCGCTCATGCTCGCGATCTGTCAGCTCGGCATCACCGTGTGCTCGCTGCTGCTCGGCAACGTCTCCGAACCGGCGATCCACCATCTGCTCGCCGGACCGCTCGCGGGACTCGGCATCCCCGAATCGGCGGCGTCGACGATCTCGTTCATCCTCTCCCTCGGCATCGTCACCTACCTCCACGTCGTCATCGGCGAGATGGTGCCGAAGAACATCGCGCTGGCGACCTCGGGCCGGGCGGTCATGCTGCTCGCCCCGCCGCTGGTCTTCCTCGCCCGGATCTTCGGCTTCGTCATCAAGCCGCTCAACGGCCTCGCGAACGCGGTGCTGCGCCTCATCGGCATCCAGCCGCGTGACGAGGTCAATGAGGCCTTCACGATCGAGCAGGTCGAATCGATCGTCGCGGAGTCCAAGCGCGAGGGCCTGCTCAACGACGAGACCGGCCTGCTCAAGGGCGCGCTCGAGTTCAGCGACAAGACCGCCGCCGACATCATGGTGCCGATGTCCGACCTCATCACGATCAGCGCCGAGGTGACCCCCGACGAACTCGTCACCCTCGTCGGGCGCACGGGGTACTCCCGCTACTTCGTCGTCGACGAGGACGGGTATCCCGGGCACTACCTCCACATCAAGGACGTGCTCTACTCCGAGCGCGACACCGAACCGGTGCCGGCGAAGCGGTTCCGTCCCCTCTTCACGGTCATGGCCGACGACGAAGTCGAGGAGGCGCTCGCGCAGATGCAGAAGGTCGGCATCCACGTCGCCCGCGTCCTCGACGCCGACGGCGAGGTGCTCGGCGTGCTCTTCCTCGAAGACGTCCTCGAGGAGCTCGTCGGCGAGGTCCAGGACGCGATGCAGCGGGGACGGTTCGGCAGCTGAGGTGAGCTTCGTCTCGCACGGTGGCCGAGGTCACGGCCGAGGCGTGGTCTGTGTAACGAAATGTAACGAACAGGGTGTGCCGGGTAACATCCCGGGTCGTGTCCGGCCTCTCCGACACGGCCATCGGTGCAGGTCACACCCGTAAAAGTGGAATCACATGACATTCTGTAACAATGCCGTTATAGTGTTGTGACATAAGCTTTTCTCTCGTTGCGCAGGCGACGGGCATGCAGCACAGCAGACGACAGTATGGAGTGATATGTCGAGTGATTCCTCGACCGCAGTGGCACCGGTCCGCCGGCGCGATCTGCGCAAACAGCACACCGCTTCGAGCGCCTTCTCCCGCGACACCCCGTCGCAGTCCCGGGCAGCAGCCCCCTCCACGACACTCTCTCCGCGCCGCGCCGCGATGGCCGCCGAGGCCAGGGCCGCGGCCGGATCCCCGCGCCGGGCGGCCATGGCCGCCGAATCGCGCGGCACCGGCACCCTCGCCGCGTCCCTGAGCGACCGCGGTTCCGACGGTGCGCTCCTGCGCTCGGTCCGCCGCAAGCGCGTCACCACCGCTTCGGCTCTGGCCACCGTCTCCGTCACCGGCACCGCGATCGCTGCGGTGATGATCGCCGGCAACATGAGCGGCTCGCAGGAGGTCAAGGTCGACACGTCCGCGGCCGAGTCGCAGACGCGCACCATCAACGCCGAATCGGTCTCCGCGGACATCCCCGAGACCGATGAGACGACGAGCATCGAGATCGGCGCTCCCAGCGCGAAGCAGAACAAGGCCGAGGCCGCGTCCCGCGCGATCGAGAAGACCGTCCTGCCCGGTTGCTCCGGTGAGGCCCCGTCGGGCACCCCGTCGAACGGCGAGCTGCCCGAGGAATGGCTGTGCAGCGTCGGCGTCGGCGATCACAAGCTGCGCTCGGACGCCGCTGTCGCCTTCGCGGAGATGAACGCCGCGTTCAAGAAGGACACCGGCAAGGACATCGGCATCACTGACTCCTACCGCTCGCTCGAGGGCCAGATCTCCGTGGCCGCCCGCAAGCCCGGCTTCGCCGCGCGTCCGGGCACCTCCAACCATGGGTGGGGACTCGCGCTCGACCTCGACACCTCGAACTACGCGTGGCTCGAGGCCAACGCCGGCAAGTACGGCTGGGAGAACCCGGACTGGGCCAAGGCGAACGCCTACGAGCTCTGGCACTGGGAGTACGTCCCCGGTCGCAAGGACATGAAGGGCTCCTGAGCCCTCACCCGCTCCGCCGCCCGACACTGTCGGGCGGCGTTTTGGGTTCACCTCGCTGTCGGTGATAGCATGACATGCGTTGCCCGCGTAGCTCAGTGGATAGAGCGTCTGCCTCCGGAGCAGAAGGTCGTAGGTTCGAATCCTGTCGCGGGCACAGCGATCCGCCCATCTCAGTCGCTGAGGTGGGCGGTTTCTCGTTCTCCCCTCCGGTCAGCCAGACGATGAGGACAGTGATGACGACGACAACCGACACCGAGGTGGTGCTGCGGGCCCGACGCCTGCGCAAGAGCTTCGGCCGCGACGACACCGCGGTGACCGCGCTCGATGACATCAGCGTCGACTTCGACTCCGGTCGGCTCACCGCGATCATGGGCCCCTCCGGGTCGGGCAAGTCGACGTTCATGCACGTCCTCGCCGGACTCGACCGCGTCGACTCGGGCGAGATCCTCATGCGCGGGGAGGACATCACCGCGCTCAACGACCGCGAACTCACCCAGCTGCGCCGCGACCGGGTCGGCTTCATCTTCCAGGCCTTCAACCTCGTGCCCACGCTCAACGCCGAGCAGAACATCGACCTGCCCGTGTCCCTGGCCCGCGGCACCATCGACACCGCCTGGAAGGCGGAGATCGTCGAGCGTCTCGGCATCGGCGACCGGCTCAAGCACCGCCCGCATGAGCTCTCCGGCGGTCAGCAGCAGCGCGTCGCCGTCGCCCGTGCCCTGCTCACCCGCCCCGACGTCGTCTTCGCCGACGAACCGACGGGCAATCTCGACTCCCTCTCCGGGGCCGAAGTGCTCGACCTCCTCCACGCCGCCGCCTCCCAGTACGGGCAGACGATCATCCTCGTCACCCACGATCCCGCCGCCGCCGCGCACGCCGACCGGGTCGTCCTCCTCAAGGACGGACGCGTCGGGGGAGAGATCACCGCACCGACCCCGCAGGCGGTCGCCACCGGACTGAGCGAGCTGAGCGGACAGTGATCTCCGTCGCCTTCGCGCAGATCCGCGTCCACTTCGCGCGGTTCACCGCGATCGGGCTCGGCATCGCGCTGGCGGCGGGCTTCGTCTCAGCGACCCTCATCATCAGCGCCTCGCTCGACGCCAGCGTGCGCGACGGCATCAGCCAGACCTACGCCAACGCCGATCTCGTGCTCATGCCCGAGACGGGAGCCGATCCCGAGCCCTCCGCGGTCGCCGCCTTCAGCGACGACCTCGCCGCGGAGCCGGGGATCGGCGCCGTCGACGTCGCGGCGAGCGCCATCGCCTCGGGTCGCAGCGATGCCTTCGCCGACACGGATTTCGCGATCTCTCCGACCCCCGTCGACCCGGGTCTCGACACCTTCGCCGTGCGCGAGGGCACCCGGCCGCAGGCGGCCACCGACCTCGTCGTCGACTCCGGGACGGCCGCCGACCTCGGACTGGCCGTCGGTGATGTCGTGCGCTTCTCCACCGCCTCGGCGCGCATCGACACCGATGCCGAGGAGATGCCGATCTACCGCGCCCCCCGCAGCGCCGTGACGGACTTCACGGTCGTCGGCATCGCCGACATGGGGGAGGACCCGACGCTCGCCGGCCTGCCCCGGGCCCTGACGACGGCAGCGAGCTACCGTGAGCACTTCGCTCAGATCGGCCGGGTCTCGGCGATCCAGATCGACGTCGACGCGGATGCCGGCGACGCCGCGGCGGTGCGCAGCAGGGTCGAGGCGTTCCTCGCCGACTCCGCCCTGCGCGGGCAGCTGCAGACCTTGAGCGTCGACGAGGCGATCGACCGGCAGGTCACGGAGTTCTCCCAGGGCAGCAGCTTCATCGCGTGGATGCTGCTCGGCTGCGCGGGGATCTCCGTCGTCGTCGCCGTCCTCGTCGTCTCCAACACGTTCTCCGTCATCGTCGCCGGACGCCGTCGCGAGCTCGCCCTGCTGCGCTGCCTCGGCGCCTCACGGCGGCAGCTCTACGGGTCCGTGCTCGTCGAGGGCCTTGTCGTCGGCCTCGCCGGTTCGCTCGTCGGTGTCATCGCCGGGATCGGGGTCAGTGCCGCGCTCATCGCCGTGGCGAAGCGCTTCTGGGAGAGCGAGTTCGCCTACGTCTCGCTCTCGGTTCCCGGCTGGGCGCTCGTCGTCGGCGTGGTCGTCGGCGTCATCCTCACCCTGGCCGCGACCATCCGTCCGGCGCGCAGTGCGATCGCCGTGACACCCCTCGAGGCGCTTCAGCCCTTCGACGTCACGGGCGCCCCGACCCGCCAGTCCCGGGCCCGCGGGGCGGTCGGCTGGGGCAGCATCGCGATCGGGGCGGTGAGCATCGTCGCCGCGCTGGTCTTCGCCGCCTCGTCGAGTGCCTGGATCGTCGTCGGCGCCGTCGGCGGAGCCCTCGTCGTCGTCGGGATCGTCCTCTGCTCGGGTCAGATCATCCCACCTGTCGTCTCCTGGATCGGCGATCTCGCTGTGACCCCGTGGGGGCTGCCGGGCCAGCTCGCGACGCTCAACACCCTGCGCAACCGCCGCCGCACCGGCTCGACCGCGGCGGCCCTCGTCATCGGCGTCACCCTCGTGTCCACCCTCGTCGTCGGCGGCATGTCGACGAAGGCGACGCTGAGCGCCGGACTCGAACAGCACTTCCCCATCGACGTCGCGGTGTCGCTGGGCAACGGCACCGATGCGACCACGCTGAGCGACATCAGGGACATCGACGGCGTCGACACGGCTGTGCTCGCCTATCACGGGCAGGTCGTCGACGACGAGGCCGAGCTCTACATCCTCGATCCCGGATCCGCCGAGGCGCTCCTCGGCGACGCCGCACCGCCGCTCGTGCCCGGTCGGGTCACGGTGCCCGCCGACTATCCGCGCGACACCGTCGTCGTCCGCGGCCTCACCGACGCCGCGGTTCCCGTCGAACGCGCCGGGGAGTCGACCCGGGCGTACTTCACGACCGCCGATGTCGGCAACGACATCGGGATCTCCCCGGCCGCCACCGCCGTCCTCATCACGCTCACCCCCGACCAGAGCGTCACCGACATCCTGCGGATCCGGCAGGACGTCGCCGAGGCGCTCGACGTCCCCACCGACGAGGTCATCGGCTCGGCTGTCGACCGCGGACTCTTCTCCCAGGTCATCGATGTGCTCCTCCTCATGGCAGTCGGCGTCCTCTTCGTCGCCGTCCTCATCGCCCTCATCGGGGTGTCGAACACGATCAGCCTCTCGGTCATCGAACGGCGGCGGGAGAACTCGCTGCTGCGGGCGCTCGGGCTCAGCCTCGCCCAGCTGCGCGCGCTGCTCGCGTTCGAGGCCGTGCTCATCTCCGTCGTCGCCGCCCTCATCGGCCTCGCCCTCGGCGGGGCCCTCGGCATCGTCGCCACCCGGCTCATCACCGCCGACTTCTCGAACGCCTTCGTCGTCGACTGGTCGCTGCCGGCCTCGGCGGGCATCCTCGTCGTCGCCATGCTCGCCGGCATCCTCTCCGCCCTCGCCCCGGCCCGGCGCGCGGCCCGACTCTCTCCCGTCGAGGGCCTCAAGCAGGAGAACTGAGCGAGACGTGACCCCGCTGGGCGGTCGGCGGCAGGGACAGTGGTAGAAATGCCTCTATGAGGGCTGCATGGACGACCGCGATCATCCTGCTCGGCATCGTCGTCGCCGCCTTCAACCTCCGTCCCGGCGTCACCGGGCTCTCCCCGCTGCTCGATCTCATGGGCACCGAGATCCCGCTGAGCGCCGCGTTCCTCGCGATCATCGGGATGCTGCCGCCGCTCCTCTACGGGGTCGGGGGGTTCCTCGCCCCCAGGCTCGTCTCCCGGTATTCGGCGATCACACTCAGCCTCGTCGCGATGATCATGATCGCCCTCGGCCTCGGCGCCCGCGCGCTCGTGTCCTCCCCGACCCTCTTCCTCCTCCTCAGCGTCGTCGCGCTCCTCGGCATGGGATTCGGCAACGTCGTCGTGCCCCCGATCGTCAAGTCGCACTTCCCCGACCGGGTCGCGCTCATGTCGACCGTCCACGTCGGTCTGCTCCAGCTCGGCACGTTCCTCCCGCCGCTCGTCGCCGTCCCGCTGGCCAGACAGTTCGACTGGCGGGGCTCGCTGCTCGTGTGGGTCGTGTGCGCGGTCGTCGCCGTCGCCGTGTGGGCGGTCATCGCCGTGCGCCGTCCTCCGGCCCGGGCGACCGTGACCGCGACCGTCGTCGGCGGCGCCGAGCTGCGCCGCCTGCTGCGGACCCCGCGGGCATGGGCGCTGATGGCGATGACGGGGATGACGTCGTTCAACAACTTCATCCTCTTCACGTGGCTGCCCCCGCTGCTCACCCGTGCGGGATTCGACTCCGCCTTCGCCGGGGCCATGCTCGCCCTCGTCACCGCCGTGCCCCTCGTCCTCGGCTTCGTCCTCCCGGCACTCACGGCGCGTCTGCGCAGCGCCGCCCCGATCGTCATCGCCTTCTGCTTCAGCCTCGCGGCGGGCTACATCGGTCTCTGGCTCGCCCCGCAGGCGGCTCCCGTGCTGTGGACGGTGCTGCTCGGCATCGGCATCTCGACGTTCCCGCTCGCCCTCACCCTCATCACCCTGCGCTCGGCGACCCCGGAAGCCTCGGCGGCCCTCGCCGGGTTCGTCCAGGGCGGCGGCTACCTCATGGCCGCCACCGGGCCCCTGCTCTTCGCCCTCCTCGTCGAGAGCTCCGACACCCTCACCCCTGCGATCGTCTTCGTCCTCGCCTCCGTCGCCCTCAAGCTCGGCGTCACCATCCCGGCGAGCCGACCGGGGCACATCTGAGCATGCGGACGATTCGGTCGGGGTCTGCCGCCCCGAGTACGCTGGGGACGTGACCCCGGAACAGCTGCACGCCGTCCTCGCCGAGGCGGCTCTGTCGACGCTGCGCCCCGCGGAGGATGCGGCCCGCACCGTCACGGACATCGGGTCGTCACCCGGCGACGCGCCGGCACCCGGACCGCTGCCGAACGGCGCTGTGCCGAACGGTGCTGTGCCGACCGGCCCACTGCCGACCGGCGCGCTGCCCACCGGCGCTGTGCTGCGGCGCGGCAGGGATGCCGCCGCGGGCGACTGGCAGTCCAATCTGCCCCTGCGCCTGGGCGCGCGGGCGCCGCGGTCGGCGGCGGAGTCCATCGCCGAGGCGGTCGCCTCCCATCCGGCCATCGCATCGGTCACGGTCACCGGCCCGGGGTTCCTCCGCATCGTGCTGACGACCCCTGCCCTGCTCGGCACCGTCGCGCAGATCGCTGCGGGCCGCCACCTCGGCGATTCCGGGACCGGAGCGACCGTCGCCTCGTCCGACCTTCCGACGGAGCCGGCCTGCCGCGGAGTCCTCGACGCCGATGCCCGTCGCTACGGGTCCGCCCGCTCCCGCACTGCGACCGCCCTCGCCCGCGACGTCGAACTGCTCCGCGCGGCCACCGCAGCCAACCCGCTCCACCGCGTCCAGCACGCCCACGCGACCGGGCGTCGCCTGCTCCGCCGCGCCGCTGCGGCCGGGATCCGCGTCGTTGCGGGACCGACTGCGGATCGTCTCACGGCAGGCTCCGAATCCCGTGCGGCGGACCCCCGCCGATTCGCACCGGATGTCCCCCTCGCTCCCGCCGACCGTCAGCTCGCGCTGCAGATCACCGAGGCTGCGGGACTCCTCGCCCGGGCGGCCGGCTCAGCGCCGATCACACCAGCGGCGACCGGCCCGCAGCCGGACGGCCCGCAGCCGGACGGTCCTCAGCCGGACGGCCCGCTGTCAGACGGCCCGCTGCCGACCGGCCGACCGGCCGATGCCGGCAGGCGGCCGGGGGAGTCTCTGCGCTCGGTGACCGTCGTGCTCGAGGACCTCGCCGCGGCACTCACCGCATGGTCGGCAGCCGAGCGCGACATCGTTCCCACCCTTGATGCCGACATCACCGCCGTCCACGCAGCGCGCTGCGTGCTCGCGGCCGGTGCGACCACGGTCCTCGCCACAGGACTGCGACTGCTGGGCGTCACCGCCCCGGAGAGGATATGAATGCCCGCCCACATCGCCGGACAGCTCCACGCGACCCCCGCCCCCGTGTGGCTGCCCTACCCCGACGACGTCAACGCCGTCATGCCGAGCCTCTGGTCGGACAACGTGGCCAAGGGCGCCGACGGGGTGCTCACGATCGCCGGACACCCGGTGACCGAGCTCGCCGAGCGCTTCGGCACGCCGACCTTCGTCTTCGACGTCGATGACTTCCGCTCCCGCGCCGGGCTCTACCGCGATGCCTATGCGGCGGCGTTCGCCCCGGAGAAGGGCCTGTCCGGAGTCGACGTCTTCTACGCCGGCAAGGCCTTCCTCTGCACTGCCGTCGCGAAATGGGTGCACGAGGCCGGACTCGGACTCGACACGTGCTCGCTCGGGGAGATGATGATCGCCCACGCCGCCGGCGTGCCGGGGGAGAGCATCGGTCTGCACGGGAACAACAAATCGATCGCCGAACTCGAGTACGCCCTCGACTACGGCGTCGGCCGGATCATCGTCGACAGCCTCGACGAGGTCGACCGGCTCGAAGCCGTGGCCGCCGCCAAGGGCGTCATCGCCCCCGTCATGCTCCGCGTCACCGTCGGCGTCGAAGCCCACACCCACGACTTCATCGCCACGGCGCACGAAGACCAGAAGTTCGGTCTCTCCGTCGCCGCCGGCAAGGCCGCCGAGGCCGCCGCCCGCGTCGTCGACTCCGCGCACCTGCGCCTCGACGGCCTCCACTCGCACATCGGCTCCCAGATCTTCGACATCTCGGGATTCCAGGTCGCGGCCGCGCGGGTGCTCGCGCTTCGGGCCCAGATCATGTCCGACCACGGCGTCGACCTGCCCGACGTCGACCTCGGCGGCGGCTTCGGCATCCGCTACACCTCGCAGGACACGCCCATTCCCGTCGCGGAGATGGCCGGCGCCCTCGCCGAGGTGGTGGTCAAGGAATGCCGTGGGCTCGGGACGAACGTGCCGCGGATCTCCATCGAGCCCGGTCGTGCGATCGTCTCCCCGGCCGTCTTCACCCTCTATGCGGTCGGCACCGTCAAGGAGGTCGTCACCGACTCCGGTGTGCGCACCTACGTCGCCGTCGACGGCGGCATGAGCGACAACATTCGGACAGCTCTCTACGACGCCGACTATTCGTGTACCTTGGCCAATCGGAACTCCGATGCCGACCCCGCCGTCGTCCGCGTCGTCGGGAAGCACTGCGAGTCCGGCGACATCATCGTCCGCGACGAGTACATGGGTGCCGACGTCGCTCCCGGTGACCTCGTCGCCGTCCCCGGCACCGGAGCCTACTGCCGCGCCCTGTCGAGCAATTACAATCATGTCGCCCGACCGGGGGTGCTGGCCGTGACACCGGATAGGGTGGACTGGATCGTCACTCCCGAGACGTACTCGCAGCTCTTTGCGAACGACCCCGGGATGGCGGACGCCACCCGGCAGTGACGATGACGCAGCCCCCACCTGCGCAGAGACCGAAGAACAGAGAGTGAGCCATGCAGCCATTGAAAGTCGCGATGCTCGGAAGCGGAGTCGTCGGCACCGAGGTCGCCGCGCGCATCCAGTCCCGCTCCGAGGCGCTGGCGGAGCGGATCGGCGCCCCCCTCGAGCTCACCGCCGTCGTCGTCCGTGACCTGACGAAGGAGCGGCCCGGCATCGACCCCGGCCTGCTCACCACCGACGCCGAGGCGGCGATCACCGGGGCGGACATCGTCATCGAGCTGATGGGCGGGATCGAACCGGCGAAGACGCTCATCATGCAGGCGCTCGCGCAGGGGTCATCGGTCGTCACCGCGAACAAGGCGCTGCTCGCGGCCTCCTACGGCGAGCTCATGGCCGCCGCCGACGACACCGAGGTCCGCCTCGAGCACGAAGCCGCGGTCGCCGGTGCCATCCCGATCATCCGGCCCGTCGGCGACTCGCTCGCCGGTGACCGCATCGACCGGATCATGGGCATCGTCAACGGGACGACGAACTACATCCTCGACCAGATGGACACCGAGGGCTGGGACTTCGCCGACGCGCTGGCCTCGGCCCAGGAGCTCGGATACGCCGAGGCGGACCCGACGGCCGACATCGGCGGACACGACGCCGCCGCGAAGGCCGCGATCCTCTCCTCGCTCGCCTTCCATGCTCCGATGACGATCGCCGACGTCCATGTCGAGGGGATCACCGGGATCACCGCCGACATGGTCGCCACCGCCAAGGAGCAGGGCTTCGTCATCAAGCTGCTCGCGGTGTGCGAACGCGTCGCCGACTCCCCGGCCGGACCCGGCCTCTCGGCCCGCGTCTACCCCGCGCTGCTGCCGCGCACGCATCCGCTGGCCTCGGTCCACGGGGCGTTCAACGCCGTCTTCGTCGAGGCCGAAGCCGCCGGCTCCCTGATGTTCTACGGCCAGGGCGCCGGGGGAGCGCCGACGGCCTCGGCGGTCCTCGGCGACGTCGTCTCCGTGGCCCGGCGCCGCGTGCTCGGCGGTCGCGGACAGTACGAGCGTCCCTTCCACCCCGAGACGACGCTGCTGCCGATCTCGGCGATCACCACGCGCTATCACATCACCCTCGATGTCGTCGACCGTCCCGGCGTGCTCGCCGCGGTCTCCGAGGTCTTCGCGGCCGAAGGCGCCTCGATCGAGCTCATGCGCCAGACGATCGGCGAGATCGACGACGACGGAGTCCAGCACGCCAAGCTCGTGCTCGCGACCCACGAGAACACCGACGCTGCGCTGTCGCGGACGGTCGAGCGCCTCGGCGAACTGCCCGTCGTCCGCTCCGTCGTCTCCGTCATCCGCGCCGAGGGCCAGTGACCTCAACCAACCCGCATGCGACACAAGAGAAGGACGAACATCGCGTGAGCACTTACCCCAGGCACCAGTGGCAGGGCGTCATCGACGAATACCGCAGCCTCATCGACATCGGGGAGACCACTCCGTCGGTCAGCCTCGGCGAGGGCGGAACGCCGCTCATCCGCGCCGAGCGCCTCAGCGAGCGCACCGGCGCCGAGGTGTGGGTGAAGTACGAGGGTCTCAACCCGACCGGCTCCTTCAAGGACCGGGGCATGACGATGGCGATCACCCAGGCCAAGGCGCAGGGCGCGAAGGCCGTGATCTGCGCGTCGACGGGCAACACCTCGGCCTCGGCCGCGGCCTACGCGACGAAGGCCGGGCTCACCTGCGCCGTGCTCGTGCCCGCCGGCAAGATCTCCCCGGGGAAGATGAGCCAGGCCGTCGCCCACGGTGCGACCCTGCTCGAGGTCGACGGCAACTTCGACGACTGCCTCACCCTGTGCCGGAAGCTCGCGGAATCCTACCCCGTCCATCTCGTCAACTCCGTCAACCCCGACCGCATCGAGGGTCAGAAGACGGCGTCGTTCGAGGTCGTCGACGTCCTCGGCGACGCCCCCGACATCCACGTGCTGCCCGTCGGCAACGCCGGCAACATCACCGCGTACTGGAAGGGCTACAACGACTACCGGGCCGCCGGCGTCTCGACGCGGCTGCCGCAGATGTGGGGCTTCCAAGCCGCCGGTGCCGCGCCGCTCGTCCTCGGCCACCCGGTCACCGACCCCGACACGATCGCCACCGCGATCCGCATCGGCAACCCTGCCAGCTGGGAGCGGGCGATCGCCGCCCGTGACGACTCCGGAGGCCTCATCGACTCGGTCACCGACGACGAGATCCTCGCCGCCCACAAAGTCCTCTCCCGCGAAGAGGGCATCTTCGTCGAACCCGGATCGGCCGCCTCGGTGGCGGGTCTGCTCAAGATGTCCGAGGCCGGTCGCGTGCCCGCGGGCGCGACGATCGCGGTGACCGTGACCGGACACGGGCTCAAGGATCCGCAGTGGGCGCTGCACACCGCCGACGGCGCCGACCTCGAACCCGTCCGGGTGCCCGTCGACGCCGTCTCCGCCGCCCGCGAACTCGGACTCGAGGACCGGTGAGCCGGGTCTTCCGGCTCGAGGTGCCGGCCACCTCGGCGAACATCGGACCCGGTTACGATTCGCTGGGCCTCGCGCTGCGCCTCGTCGACACGCTCGTCCTCACCCTCGGGGACGAGCCGGTCGACCCGGACGCCGCGGTGACCGTGCGGGGGGAGGGCGCCGAGGATGTGCCCACCGACCATTCGCATCTCATCATGCGCGTGCTGTCGGACGTGCTCACGCAGCTGCAGGGCGAGAGCGCTGCTGCGATCCTGTCCCGGCTCAGCCTCGACTGCACGAACCGGATCCCGCATTCGCGGGGTCTCGGGTCGTCGGCGGCCGCGGTCGTCGCGGGCATCGCCCTGGCCGGGGCCGTCTCCGAGTCTCTCGGCGGGCCGGGGCTGACCCGGGAGCGGATGCTCGAAATCGCCGCGGACCTCGAGGGCCACCCCGACAATGCGGCGCCGGCGATCTTCGGCGGACTGACGATCGCACTGCCGGAGCCGGCGCGCGCGTGGACGGTTCCCGTCCGCACCGTCGATGAGGTCACGGTCCTCATCCCCGCTGTGAGACTCGACACACTCACCGCGCGCGGTCTCATTCCGGCGACGATCGCCCACGCGGTCGCGGCGGAGAACTCCGCGCGCACGGGACTGCTCGTCCACGCTCTGAGCACGGATGCGGCCGCGCTGCTCGAGGCCACCGACGACCGGTTGCACCAGGAGTTCCGCCGCAGCGCCTATCCCGCCTCGATGGCGCTCGTCGACGATCTCCGGGCCCGCGGGATCCCCGCGGTGATCTCCGGTGCAGGCCCGACCGTGCTCGCCCTGACCGGGGAGGTGCCCGCCGAGGCGGTGCCCGCGGGGGTGCGCGCCGTGCCGGTGGCGATCGATGAGGAGGGTTTCCGGCTCGAATTCGCGTGATCGCGCCGGAGGAAGTAAACTGGTGCATGTTCCACCAGTGAACGGGCTTGGCGGTGTCACCGCGAACCCCATCTCAACTTCACGAATCCTGGAACATCTCCTGCACTCTTCAAGCAGGATGTCTTTCACAATGCACCGTCAAGGGTGTTTCCGTCGCCGTGGGTTTACGGCTCTTTGCCGCACGGCCGAATGAGGGAGAAGGACCTTCGTGTCTGAAACCACAACCCCGGATTCCACACCGCGCACCGGCAGTCTGACCGCTCTGCGCCTTCCCCAGCTGCAGGAAATGGCAGCGGGAATGGGAATCAAAGGATACCGTCGACTTCGCAAGGGCGAACTCATCGACGCCATCAACAACCAGGGCGGATCGGGCGCCGGCACGGCTCCCGCCGCCACCACCTCGGCGCCGGCCGAGTCCGCTGACTCCTCGGCCTCCGAGGGCAAGCGCGGACGCCGCCCCGCCCGTCGCAGCGCGGCTGCGACCGCCCGCGAGGACTCCGCGGCCCGCGAGGACGCCGAGACCGCCGCGCCTGAGACCACCGCCCCCGAGGCCACCGCGGCGCCCGACGCCGAGACCGCCGGTGACGAGCAGACCGGCCAGGAGCAGTCCGGCCAGGAGCGCCAGCGCAACCGCCGCGGACGCTCGCGGTCGCGCGGCGGCGACGCCGACACCGAACAGAGTGGCGAGGACGCCGCGAACCGCCGCGGCCGGCAGGGCGACGGCGAGGACCGCCGGTCCGATCGCAAGGACCGCGACGATCGCAAGTCCGATCGTGACGAGCGCGGCAGCGACCGCCGCGACGATCGCGGCAGCGACCGCAAGGACCGTGACGATCGCAGGGACCGCGACGACCGCGGCAGCGATCGCAAGTCCGATCGTGACGACCGCCGGTCCGATCGCCGCAACCGGCAGGGCGACGGCGACGACAACCGCCGCGACAACGACAACCGTCGGGACAACGATCGTCGGAACCGCAACGGCTCCGACGATGACGAGCGCGGCGGACGCCGCGGTCGCGGCCGTGACCGGAAGCGTCGCGGACGCGGGGGAGACGAGCCGGAGCTGCGCAGCGACGACGTCCTCATCCCCGTCGGCGGCATCCTCGACGTCCACGACAACTACGCGTTCCTCCGCACCTCGGGCTACCTGCCCGGACCCAACGACGTCTACGTCTCGGCGTCGATGGTCCGCAAGAACGGTCTGCGCAAGGGCGACGCCGTCGCCGGTGCGATCCGTCAGCCGCGTGAGGGCGAGCGGGGAGGCAAGCGCGAGAAGTTCGACGCGCTCGTCCGCCTCGACTCCGTCAACGGGCTGAGCGTCGACGACGCGAAGAACCGCGTCGAGTTCTCGAAGCTCACCCCGCTCTACCCGCAGGAGCGCCTGCGCCTCGAGACCACCTCGAAGCTGCAGTCGACCCGCCTCATCGACCTCGTCACCCCGATCGGCAAGGGCCAGCGCGGACTCATCGTCGCGCCCCCGAAGGCCGGCAAGACGACGATCATGCAGCAGGTCGCCAACGCGATCACCGAGAACAACCCCGAAGTCCACCTCATGGTCGTCCTCGTCGACGAACGTCCCGAAGAGGTCACGGACATGCAGCGTGCGGTCGCCGGTGAGGTCATCGCCTCGACGTTCGACCGTCCCGCCGACGATCACACGACGATCGCCGAACTCGCGATCGAACGCGCCAAGCGCCTCGTGGAGATGGGCTCCGATGTCGTCGTCCTCCTCGACAACATCACCCGCCTCGGTCGCGCCTACAACATCGCGCAGCCGGCCTCGGGCCGCATCCTCTCCGGTGGTGTCGACGCGAACGCGCTCTACCCGCCGAAGAAGTTCTTCGGCGCCGCCCGCAACATCGAAGGCGGCGGCTCCCTGACGATCCTCGCCACCGCCCTCGTCGAGACGGGGTCGAAGATGGACGAGGTCATCTTCGAGGAGTTCAAGGGCACGGGCAACATGGAGCTGCGCCTGTCCCGCCAGCTCGCCGACAAGCGCATCTTCCCGGCCGTCGACGTCAACGCCTCGTCGACGCGTCGTGAGGAGATGCTCATGACGCCGGAGGAGACGAAGGTCATGTGGCGTCTGCGCCGCCTGCTCTCGGGTCTCGAGCAGCAGCAGGCCGTCGAACTCCTCATGTCGAAGCTCAAGGAGACCGGCTCGAACGCGGAGTTCCTCATGCAGGTGCAGAAGACGACGCCGCTGCCGAAGTCCTCGACCGACGACCACTGAGATGAGCAGTGACAGCCTCACGGCCGGCCTCGCCGTGCTCGTCGACGAGCACACGAGGCTGTCCGAGGAGCTCTCCGACCCGGCCGTGCACGCTGATGCCGGCCGGGCTCGGAAGCTGTCGCGCCGCTACGCCGAACTCGACCGCATCGTCGTCGCGGCCCGCCGCGTCGACGAACTGCGCGACGATCTCGCAGCGGCCGAGGAGCTCGGCGACGACGACCCCGAGTTCGCCGCAGAGGCGACGCGCCTGCGCGCCGAGCTCGAGGCGGCCGACGCCGAACTCCGCGACCTCCTCATCCCGCGTGATCCCGATGACGCCCGCGATGCGATCGTCGAGATCAAGGCGGGGGAGGGCGGCGACGAGTCGGCGCTCTTCGCCGGGGACCTCCTGCGCATGTACGAGCGCTGGATCGCCTCCCACGGGTGGTCGTCGCAGATGCTGACGGCCACGCACTCCGACCTCGGCGGCTTCAAGGACGTGACGATCGCCGTCAAGGCCGGCACCGACGGCGCGTACGGCTGGCTGAAGTTCGAAGGCGGCGTTCACCGGGTCCAGCGCGTCCCGGTCACCGAATCCCAGGGGCGCATCCACACCTCGGCCGCCGGCGTCCTCGTCTTCCCCGAGGTCGACGAACCCGAGGAGATCCACCTCGAGGACAAGGATCTGCGCATCGACGTCTACCGGTCCTCGGGCCCGGGCGGACAGTCGGTCAACACGACGGACTCGGCGGTGCGGATCACCCACCTGCCCACCGGGATCACCGCGAGCTGCCAGAACGAGAAGTCGCAGCTGCAGAACAAGGAAGCGGCGCTGCGCATGCTCCGCGCCCGCATCCTCGCCAAACAGGCCGAGGAGGCTGCTGCCGAGGCCGCCGACATCCGCCGCTCCCAGGTGCGCACCGTCGACCGCTCGGAGCGGATCCGCACGTACAACTTCCCGGAGAACCGGATCACCGACCACCGCACCGGGTTCAAGGCCTACAACCTCGATCAGGTGCTCGCCGGCGACCTCGACGCCGTCATCGGGTCGAACCGCGACGCCGACCGCGCGGCACGCCTCGAGGCACTGGGGGACTGAGCTGGACCCGACCACCATGGACGTTCCCACTCTGCTGCGGGCCGGTGCCCGTGTGCTCACCGAGGCGGGGGTGCCCTCTCCCGAGACCGACGTCTCCGCTCTGCTCGCCCACGCGTGGGACATCGACGCATCGACCCTGGCCCGTCGCCGGCTCTTCGCCGAGGAGGTTCCGGCCGCCGTCGCCACCCGGTTCGCTCGCCTCCTCGACGAGCGCAGCCGCCGCATCCCGCTCCAGCATCTCACCGGCGTCGCGCACTTCCGCCGTCTCGAACTGCTGGTCGGACCCGGCGTGTTCGTGCCCCGACCCGAGACCGAACTCCTCGTCACCGAGGTCCTCGATCACCTCTCGCGGCGGGAGACCGCGGCGGATCCGAACACCGCTCCGCTCGTCGTCGATCTCTGCTCAGGCTCGGGGGCGATCGCACTGTCGGTCGCCCTCGAGCGCCCGGGCACCCGCGTCATCGGCATCGAACGCGAAGCCGGCGCCCTGCGCTGGTCACGGACGAACCTCGCCCGCCTCGACCTCGGCGCCTCCGATGTCGACCTCATCGCCGGCGATGCGACGACCGCGGCCGCCGACCACCCGGAGCTCGTCGGCACCGTCGACGTCGTCGTGACGAACCCGCCGTACGTGCCCGATGCGGCCGTGCCGAAGGACCCCGAGGTCCGCGACCACGATCCCGCCGCCGCGCTCTACGGCGGTGTCTCCGGACTCGAGATCCCCGCCCTCATCCTCGCTCAGGCCGCGCGCCTGCTCCGTCCCGGCGGGCTCGTCATCATGGAGCACGCCGAGGATCAGGGCGCCGGGGTCCGAGAGATCATCGCCGGTGTGGCGGGTCTGGCAGCTGCGACCACGTTCCCGGACTACACTGGACGCGACCGCTACACGGTGGCCGCGGCGACCGATCCGCGCACCCACCCGACGAGCTGACAGCAGGAAAAGAGATTCAGTGTCCCGACGATTCGACGTCACGCAGGCCGACATCCGCGATCTCGTCCTCGACGAGTGCGCGCGCGTCGTCGAGGCGGGCAACCTCCTCGTCATCCCCACCGACACGGTCTACGGCATCGCCGCCGACGCCTTCAACGCCTCAGCCGTCGCCGCCCTCCTCGCGGCCAAGGGCCGGGGGAGGGACATGCCGCCGCCGGTGCTCGTCCCCCGCGCGGAGACGGTCTTCGGCCTCGTCGACGGCGTCGACGAGACGGTGCTCGCGCTCACCGCGAAGTTCTGGCCGGGACCGCTGACGATCATCGCGAACGCCCAGCCCTCCCTCGACTGGGACCTCGGCGACACCCACGGCACCGTGGCCGTGCGGATGCCCGACGACGAGTACGCCCTCGCGCTGCTCGGCCGGACGGGACCGCTCGCCGTCTCGAGTGCGAACACCACGGGGGAGCCCGCGGCCACCTCGGCGGATGCCGCCCAGGACATGCTCGGGTCCGATGTCGAGATCTACCTCGACGGCGGCGGGCGCGACTCCGGTCGATCCTCGACGATCGTCGATCTCTCCGGCGACGTCCCCCGCATCGTCCGCACGGGGCCGATCACCGCAGAGCAGCTGCGGGAGATCGTGCCCGACCTTCGCGACCTGGACGGCTGAGTGCGCGCCTACCTCTTCATCCTCGTCGTCTCCGCGCTGGTGGCGTACCTGCTCACGCCCATGGTCAAGCGGGTCGCCGAACGCGGGCTCATCTTCTCCCCGCTGCGCGAACGCGACGTCCACTCCGTGCCCACGCCGAGGCTGGGCGGCGTCGCGATGTTCGGGGCCGTCATCGTCGGGCTCGTCTTCGCCTCCCAGACGCCGTTCCTCCAGCGGATCTTCGTCGAGATGGGCCCGATCATCGGCATCGCCGGGGCCGCCGGTCTGCTCTGCCTGCTCGGGATCATCGACGATATCTGGGACCTCCACTGGATCACGAAGCTCGCCGGCCAGGCACTGGCGGCGGGCTTCATGGCGATCAACGGAGTCGCCCTGCTCTCGATCCCCTTCGGCGGGGTGATCATCGGCTCACCGCGGATGTCGATCATCGTCACGATCCTCGTCGTCCTCGTGACGATCAACGCGGTGAACTTCGTCGACGGCCTCGACGGGCTCGCCGCCGGGGTCGTCGCGATCGGCGGCAGCGCGTTCTTCATGTACTCGTACTGGCTCGCCCGCGACGCCTCCCCGGACTCGTACGCGAACCTCGCCTCGCTCATCATCGCGATCCTCGTCGGGGCATGCCTCGGCTTCCTGCCGCACAACTTCAATCCCGCCCGCATCTTCATGGGCGACTCCGGCTCGATGCTCATCGGTCTGCTGCTCGCCGCCTCGACGATCCGGGTCACCGGACAGGTCGATCCGGCCCTCATCGGACAGGAGCGGGTCTTTGCGACGTACCTGCCGATCATCCTGCCCATCGCCGTGATGTTCCTGCCGCTGCTCGACCTCGGGCTCGCCGTGGTCCGCCGGCTCATGGCCGGGCAGTCACCGTTCTCCGCCGATGCCAAGCACCTCCACCATCGGATGCTCCGGCTCGGGCACTCCCACGCCCGGGCCGTCCTCATCCTCTACACGTGGACGGCGCTCATCGCCTTCGGCTCCGTCATGCTCCTGCTCGTCCCGGCGCTGACGGTCGTCATCGTCGTCGGCCTGCTCTTCGCCGTCACTCTCGTCTTCACCTTCTACCCGCTGCGCGCCCGCCGCCATGCCAGAGAGGAAATCTCGTGACCGACCCTCAGCCGACCTCGGAGACCGCCGTCCAGGCCGCCTGGACCCGCGTGTGGAGGACGATGCTCATCCGCGGGGCGATCCTCGTCCTCGTCGTCGCCGCTCTCGGCATGGGCATCGGCTGGCTCGTCTCGGGCAGCGCCGGACTCATCGGCGGGGCGATCGGCGGGGGACTGGCCGCCGTCTTCATCGTCGTCACGCTCGTCATCATGTACCTCGGACGCAATCTCGGACTCACCGCGATCGCGGGATTCCTCGGGCTCGGGTTCCTCTTCAAGGCGTTCATCTTCATGATCGTCATCTGGCGGCTCAAGGACGCCGTGTGGCTCGACGGCACGGTGGCCTTCTTCACGATCGTCGCCGCCGTCATCGGCTCCTCCCTCGTCGAGGCGATCACCGTCGTCAAGGCGCGGGTGCCCTACGTCGATCCCGAAGCGGGACGGTCCCGCTGATCCGTCCATATGCCGAGCATCCGCCGCTGCCAGGAATCGCTCAGCCAAGCCGCAAGGATTTGTCGGCAGCTCTCTACCGTTGGTAGAGTAGTTCCGGTGCTGGAGCCGTGTCGCTCCAAGTCGCTCCTGATCTTGATCCCCGCGCTCCTCGCGCGGCCGAAGGCCAGGCCATTTCCGGCCGATGACCATGGGAGAGAAACGTAAACGTGGGTAAACTCAACGCCGCGCACACACTGATCCAAGCCGCTGAAGGCGGATATCACGCCCCGTCGATGTCGGAGTTCTTTCCCGCACCGTTCGCTTTCATCGGCACGCCGTTCGAGATGAACCGCGTGATGCTCATCCGCATCATCGCCACGATCGCCGTCGTCGTCGTCCTCGCCATCTGGGCGAAGCGGATGAAGCTCATTCCCGGCCGCTTCCAGTCGGCCATGGAGCTCGCCATGGAGTTTGTCACCGTCGGCATTGCCGAGGACACCATGGGCAAGGAGAAGGCGAAGAAGTTCATGCCGCTCATCGTGGCGATCTTCTTCGGCGTCCTCTTCTGGAACGTCACGAAGCTCATTCCGTTCTTCAACATGCCGGCCACCGGCGTCATCGGACTGCCGATCGTCCTCACCCTGACCGTCTACGTCACCTATCACTGGGCGGGCATCGCGCAGAAGGGCCTCGGCGGCTACCTCAAGTCGGCGCTCATCCTGCCGAACGTGCCGTGGCCGATGCACATCCTCCTCATCCCCATCGAGTTCATCACGAAGTTCGTCACGCAGCCGTTCACGCTCGCGATCCGACTCTTCGCGAACATGATGGTCGGCCACCTTCTCCTCGTCCTCTGCTTCTCCGCGACGAGCTTCTTCCTCTTCGACGCCAGCAACGGCTTCCAGTTCTTCTCGATCCTCACCTTCGCCGGCGGCTTCTTCGTCTTCCTCCTCGAGATGCTCATCGTCGTCCTCCAGGCCTACATCTTCGCTCTGCTCTCGTGCGTCTACATCAACGCCGCCATCTCGGACGACCACTGAGTCGTCCCCACAATCTGTAACCACGTGTTGCAAGGCCGGGCCAACCCCCCGGCCGCCATATGAAAGGAAAAGCATCTTATGGATATGCTCGCTGCAGTCGACGGAAGCATCGCCACCGTCGGATACGGCCTCGCCGCGATCGGCCCCGGTATCGGCGTCGGCATCGTCATCGGCAAGACCATCGAGGGAACCGCTCGCCAGCCCGAGATGGCCGGCGCGCTCCGCGGAAACATGTTCCTCGGTATCGCTCTGATCGAGGCGCTGGCCCTCATCGGCATCGCGACCCCGTTCTTCCTGCCCTGATCCAAAAGATCCGAAGAGGACTAAACGATGACTCCGGTACAAATTGTTGCAGCGTCTGAGAACCCGCTTCTCCCGGCGCTGTATGACATCGTCTGGAGTGCCGTCTGTCTGCTGATCGTCTTCCTGGTTGTCTGGAAGTACGTCCTCCCCGCCTTCAACAAGACACTCGACGAGCGCGCTGAGCGCATCCAGGGTGGCATCGAGAAGGCCGAGAAGGTGCAGGCCGAAGCCGATCAGGCTCTGGCCGAATATCAGAAGCAGCTCGCCGACGGTCGTGCGGAAGCCGCACGACTGCGCGCCGAGGCTCAGGAAGAGGGCGCTCAGATCATCGCCGAGATGAAGGCACAGGCTCACTCCGAGGCTGATCGCATCATCGCGCAGGCGCAGGTCCAGATCGACGCGGAACGCCAGTCCGCGATGGTGCAGCTGCGCAGTGAGGTGGGCACGCTCGCCACCGACCTCGCCTCCCGCATCGTCGGCGAATCGCTCACCGATGACACCCGGTCCGCCGGCGTCGTCGATCGCTTCATCGCCGATCTCGAAACGCAGTCGTCCGGCCAGCCGGTCAAGGGGGCGTGATGCTCCAGTCGAGCAGGCTGTCCCTGCAGGCCGTCCTCGAGGCCGCGAACGTTGAGATCGCCACCGGCAATGCCCGCGAGATCGGCCAGTCGCTGCTCGGCGTCGTCGGCGTGCTCGCCGACAACCTCGGCCTGCGCAAGGCACTCGCGGACTCCTCGGAGTCCGCGGAGAAGAAGCAGGGCCTGCTGCGCGCCGTCTTCGGCGCCCAGGTGCCCGAATCCGCTCTGACGATCGCCTCGGTGGCGGTCGGCCAGCGGTGGGCGCGCACGCAGGACTTCGTCACGAGTCTCGAGGTCGCCGGAGTCACGGCGATCGCGGCCGCAGCTCAGGAGCTCGGCCAGCTCGGTCAGGTGGAGGAGGAGATCTTCCGCTTCGCCCGACTGCTCGAGAGCGATCATGAGCTCTCGCGAGCGCTCGACTCCGATGCCGGGGCCGACGCCAAGCGCGCACTCGTGGAGAACCTGCTCGCGGGCAAAGCCTCGCCGGACACGATCACGCTCGTCGAGCACGCTGCGGTCCACCCGCGCGGGCTGCGCGTGGCGATCGCCCTCGACCACTTCAGCGACATCCTCGCCGCGCGTCAGCAGCGGTCCGTCGCCGATGTCACGGTGGCCAAGCCGCTGACGCCCGCGCAGACCGAGCGCCTCGCTGCGGCGCTGGCTGCCAACTACGGTCGTGAGCTCGTGCTCAACGTCCAGGTCGATCCCGAAGTCCTCGGGGGAGTCCGGGTGCAGGTCGGCGATGAGGTCATGAACTCGACCGTCGCGGACCGTCTGGCAGAGGTCCACCGCAAACTCGCAAGCTGATCACGCTCGCCGGCAGATCCGGCGGCACAGGCGGCCCACCGGTCGTCGGACACACGTTCTGAGTAAAAGGAAGCAGGGAAACCACAATGGCGGAACTGACAATTCGCCCGGAGGAGATCCGGGACGCTCTGGGGAAGTTCGTTGAGTCGTACAACCCCGAGAGCTCGGAGAAGACTGAGGTCGGAAAGGTCGTCACCGCCGGTGACGGCATCGCCCACGTCTCAGGTCTGCCGGGCACTATGGCCAACGAGCTCCTCCGTTTCGAAGACGGCACCCTGGGCCTGGCCCAGAACCTCGACGAGCGCGAGATCGGCGTCGTCGTCCTCGGCGACTTCGCGGGCATCGCGGAGGAGCAGGACGTCTACCGCACCGGTGAGGTCCTCTCGATCCCCGTCGGCGACGGCTACCTCGGCCGCGTCGTCGACCCGCTCGGTCGCCCGCTCGACGGCCTCGGCGAGGTCGAGACCGAAGGCCGTCGCGAGCTCGAGCTCCAGGCCCCGGGCGTCATGGACCGCCAGGAAGTGCGCCAGCCGCTGCAGACCGGCTACAAGGCCGTCGACGCGATGATCCCCGTCGGCCGCGGCCAGCGTCAGCTCATCATCGGCGACCGCAAGACCGGCAAGACGGCCCTCGCGATCGACACGATCATCAACCAGCGCGATGCCTGGGCGACCGGTGACCCCGAGCAGCAGGTCCGCTGCATCTACGTCGCCGTCGGTCAGAAGGGCTCGACCGTGGCGAACGTGCGCCGTTCGCTCGAAGAGAACGGCGCACTCGAGTACACGACGATCGTCTCGGCTCCTGCTTCCGATCCCGCGGGCTTCAAGTACCTCGCGCCCTACTCGGGTTCGGCCATCGGTCAGCACTGGATGTACAACGGCAAGCACGTCCTCATCGTCTTCGATGACCTCTCGAAGCAGGCCGAGGCCTACCGCGCCGTCTCCCTTCTCCTCCGCCGCCCGCCGGGCCGCGAAGCCTACCCGGGTGACGTCTTCTACCTCCACTCGCGCCTCCTCGAGCGCTGCGCGAAGCTCTCCGACGCCCTCGGCGCCGGCTCGATGACCGGTCTGCCGATCATCGAGACCAAGGCCAATGACGTCGGCGCGTTCATCCCGACGAACGTCATCTCGATCACCGACGGACAGATCTTCCTCCAGTCGGATCTGTTCAACTCCGGTCAGCGTCCTGCCGTCGACGTCGGCGTCTCGGTCTCCCGAGTCGGCGGTGCCGCGCAGACGAAGGCGCTCAAGAGCGTCTCCGGTACGCTCAAGCTCTCGCTCGCGCAGTACCGGTCACTCGAGGCCTTCGCGATGTTCGCCTCGGACCTCGACGATGCGACCAAGCGCGACCTCGCTCGCGGTGCTCGCCTCATGGAGATGCTCAAGCAGCCGCAGTTCGACCCGATGCCGTTCGAGAAGCAGACCGTGTCGATCTTCGCCGGCACCAACGGCTACCTCGACGATGTCGCCGTCTCCGACGTGCTGCGCTGGGAAGCCGAGATGCTCGACACCATCGAGCGCAAGACCGAGATCCTCACCGTCATTCGCGAGACGCAGAAGCTCGAGGACGACGTCCGCGAGCAGCTCGAGAAGGCACTTGACGAGTTCAACCAGAACTGGGTCGCTGACGAGAACGACGGCAGCAAGGCCGGCGCTGAGGACTCGTCCGTCGCCTCCTCCGATGACGTCGAGCAGGAGCAGATCGTTCGGCAGAAGCGTTGAACCTGATCTGTAACGGCGAAAGGAAGAACTGATGGGAGCCCAGCAGAGGGTCTTCAAACAGAAGATCCGCTCGACTCAGTCCTTGAGGAAGATCTTCAAGGCCATGGAGCTCATCGCCGCGTCCCGGATTCAGAAGGCGATCGCGCGTTCGCAGGCGGCCAGCCCGTATGCCAACGCCCTGACGCGCGCTGTCTCCGCTGTCGCGAGCGAGTCGAACGTCGACCATGTGCTGACCTCGGAACCGGACCATGTCACCCGCGCTGCGGTGCTCGTCATCGGTCCGGACCGAGGCTTCGCCGGAGCCTACTCTGCCAACGTCATCCGGGAGTCCGAGGAACTCGTCCGCCTGCTCAAGCAGGAGGGCAAGGAGGTCGCGCTCTTCACGGTCGGCGGCAAGGCCGAGAGCTACTACACGTTCCGCGATCGTCCGATCGTCGAGGCGTGGACCGGGTTCTCGGAGAACCCGACCGCCGAAGACGCCCGGAAGATCGGCGAGGCGCTGCTCAAGGCCTTCGAGACCGACGCCGGTGATGGCGGGGTCCAGGAGATCTACATGGTCTTCACGCGCTTCGTCTCCTCGGTCAAGCACGATCCCGAGTACCGGCGCCTGTTGCCGCTCGAAGTCGTCGACGCCGACGAGGCGACGACTTCGGGCAGGACCGGAGGCGGCGGGTCGGATGCCGGCACGATGCCGCTCTACGAGTTCGAACCGAGCGCGGAGGCCGTCCTCGACGCCCTCCTGCCGCGGTACATCGACTCGCGCATCCTCTCGGCACTGCTGTCCGCCTCGGCGTCCGAACAGGCCTCGCGTCAGGCGGCGATGAAGACGGCGACGGACAACGCCGACGACCTCATCAAGACCTACACCCGACTGGCCAACTCGGCCCGTCAGGCGGAAATCACCCAGGAACTCACCGAGATCGTCGGTGGGGCCGACGCCCTTGCGGCATCGGCAGCCGGCGACTGACCGGTACGAGCAGAGAAGAAAGAGACCATGACTGCCACAGTTACGGATAACTCCCCGGCACAGGGCACAGCCCTCGGTCGCATTTCCCGGGTCATCGGCCCGGTCGTCGACGTCGAGTTCCCGCTCGATTCCGTGCCGGAGATCTACAATGCACTGACCACGACGGTTGAGCTCTCGGAGGGCACGCGCAAGCTCACCTTCGAGACCAGCCTCCACCTCGGCAACGGCATCGTCCGCGCCGTGTCCCTGCAGCCGACCGACGGCCTCGTCCGCGGCCAGGAAGTCGTCGACACCGGCGCGCCGATCTCGGTGCCGGTCGGCGATGTCACCAAGGGCCACGTGTGGAACACCACCGGCGACTGCCTCAACCTCGCCCCCGGCGAGGAGCTCGACATCACCGAGCGCTGGCCGATCCACCGTCCGGCTCCGGCCTTCGACGAACTCGAGTCGAAGCAGGAGGTCCTCGAGACCGGCATCAAGAGCATCGACCTGCTCACCCCGTACGTCCAGGGTGGGAAGATCGGCCTCTTCGGCGGCGCGGGTGTGGGCAAGACCGTCCTCATCCAGGAGATGATCTACCGCATCGCGCACAACCACAACGGCACCTCGGTGTTCGCCGGTGTGGGTGAGCGCACCCGTGAGGGCAACGACCTCATCTTCGAGATGGACGACGCCGGCGTCTTCGGTGACACCGCGCTCGTCTTCGGTCAGATGGACGAGCCGCCGGGCACGCGTCTGCGCGTGGCCCTGGCCGGGCTGACGATGGCGGAGTACTTCCGCGATGTCGCGAACCAGGACGTCCTCCTGTTCATCGACAACATTTTCCGCTTCACCCAGGCGGGCTCCGAGGTCTCGACCCTGCTCGGCCGCATGCCCTCGGCTGTGGGCTACCAGCCCAACCTCGCCGATGAGATGGGTGTGCTCCAGGAGCGCATCACCTCGACGCGCGGTCACTCGATCACCTCGATGCAGGCGATCTACGTCCCGGCCGACGACTACACCGACCCGGCTCCGGCGACGACGTTCGCGCACCTCGATGCGACGACCGAGCTCAACCGTGACATCGCCTCGCGTGGTCTCTACCCCGCGATCGACCCGCTGACCTCGTCCTCGCGCATCCTCGACCCGCTGGTCGTCGGCGAGGAGCACTACCGCGTGGCCAACGAGGTCAAGGCGATCCTGCAGAAGAACAAGGAGCTGCAGGACATCATCGCGATCCTCGGCGTCGACGAGCTCTCGGAAGAGGACAAGCTCGTCGTCCACCGTGCCCGTCGCATCGAGCAGTTCCTCTCGCAGAACACGTACACCGCTGAGAAGTTCACGGGTGTTCCGGGTTCGAACGTTCCCGTTGCCGATACTGTCGCGGGCTTCGCGAAGATCATCTCCGGAGAGGTCGACTACATTCCGGAGCAGTGCTTCTTCAACGTCGGCGGCATGGACGATGTCATGCGCAACTACGAAGAACTGCAGAAGAAGTAAGCCATGGCAGTCCTCGATGTCAACGTCGTCGCAGCCGACCAGGAGGTGTGGGTCGGTGAGGCCAAGCGCGTCATCGCCCGCACCCTGGACGGCGAGATCGGCATCCTGCCCGGTCACGAACCCGTTCTCGGGGTCGTGGCCGATGGTGAGGCGAGGATTCTCACGACCTCGGACGAGACCGTCCGAGTGCAGGCCGACGGGGGATTCCTCTCGGTCGAGAACAATCGTGTCATCATTGCGGCTGATCAGGCCGAACTTCTCTGATCAGTCAATTACACTTGGCAACCGTGAACCCTTCCGTCCTGCTCATCGTTCTGCTTTCGCTGGTGGGACTGGCTCTTGCCCTCATCGTCGTCGTGACGATTCGGCGCAGGTCGATCTCGAAGTTGTCGGGTGCCTTTGACTGTTCGATCAACGTGGGCGAGGAATCCAGTTCCCGCCCACGTTGGCGTTTGGGCGTCGCGGTGTTCGCCGTCAGTTCGCTTGACTGGTATCCCGTGTTCGCTCTCAACCGGCGCGCGGCAGTGCGTCTGCCGCGCGCCGACCTCGACATCCTCGTGCGGCGCAAGCCCACCTCGGGGGAGCAGTATTCGGTGCTCCCCGACGCGGTCGTCGTCGACTGCTCGTACGGCAAGGCCGACGGGCGCCCGCGCAATGTCTCCCTGGCGATGGACACCGAGTCGCTGTCGACGATGGCCTCATGGCTCGAGTCCTCGCCCCCCGGCTTCAATCCGACGATGGGACGGTTCACCTGATGGAAGTCTTCCGCCT
The DNA here is from genome assembly GCF_005502845.1 of Brevibacterium sp. 2SA. Taxonomy (NCBI): domain Bacteria; kingdom Bacillati; phylum Actinomycetota; class Actinomycetes; order Micrococcales; family Brevibacteriaceae; genus Brevibacterium; species Brevibacterium sp. 2SA. The sequence continues at coordinate 30,671 of NZ_SCMW01000029.1, forward strand.
CACCGGCCCCACGCAACTGCGCGGCACCGTCGACGTGCGCGGTGCGAAGAACAGCGTCCTCAAGCTCATGGCGGCGAGTCTGCTCGCCGTCGGCAAGACGACGATCACGAACGTTCCTGCGATCCTCGATGTGCGGATCATGGTCGAGCTCCTCAGCCGCCTCGGCTGCACCGTCGACTACGATGCCGAGGCCGGAATCGTAAGCATCGACGTCCCCGCCGAGGTGGGAATCCAAGCCGACTACGAACTCGTCCGCGCGATGCGGGCCTCGATCTCCGTCCTCGGACCGCTGACGGCGCGGATGCACTCGGCGCACGTGGCGCTGCCCGGCGGCGATGCGATCGGCTCCCGCGGACTCGATATGCACCAGGCCGGCCTCGAAGCCCTCGGCGCCCATGTGCGACTCGAGCACGGCTACTTCGTCGCCGAGGCCCCCGGTGGGCTGACCGGCACGGACATCGCCCTCGATTTCCCCTCCGTGGGGGCCACGGAGAACCTCGTCATGGCGGCGACCCTCGCCTCGGGCGTGACGACGATCGCGAATGCGGCGAAGGAGCCGGAGATCGTCGACATCTGCCTCATGCTCGTCGAGATGGGTGCCCGGATCGAGGGGATCGGCACCGCAGATCTCACGATCACCGGCGTCGACGCCCTGCATCCGGTCGAGCACCGCACCGTCGGCGACCGCATCGTCGCCGGCACCTACGCGTTCGCCGCCGCGCTGAGCGGGGGAGACGTCACGGTGCGCGGGGTCGGCCTCGACATCATGCCCAACGTCGCGATCAAACTCCGCGACACCGGCGCGACGGTCGACGACCTCGGCGACATCACCCTGGGCGACGGCACGCAGGGCAAGGGCTTCCGCGTCATCGGTCCCGCGCGACCGCACGCGATCCGCGTCGCGACGATGCCGTTCCCCGGCTTCCCGACCGATCTCCAGCCCTTCGTCATTGCGCTCAACTCGGTCTCCGACGGGGTCGGGCTGCTCTCGGAGAACCTCTTCGAGGCCCGCTGGCGCTTCGTGCAGGAGGTCGCCCGGCTCGGCGCGAAGGTCCGCGTCGACGGCAATCACGCCCTCATCACCGGGGTCGACGAGCTCTCCGGCGCCGAGGTGGAGGCCTCCGACATCCGCGCCGGTGCCGGTCTCGTGCTCGCCGGTCTGCGGGCCGCCGGGATCACCGAGGTCTCCGGCGTCGATCACATCGACCGCGGCTACGAGGGCTTCGTGCAGAAGCTCCAGGCGCTCGGCGCCGACATCGTCCGCGTCAGCCGCGCCGACCGCCTCAGCTTCGACTGAGCTCCCTCTTGCACAGCGCGGCGACTCATCGGTCGTCGCTCAAGCCGCCCGGCGGTCGAGCCCGCCAGCACGTTTCGAGAATTCCCGCACATCCGCGAGCTCACTCCAGGCTGAGCGCGGATGGCCGGTGTTGCACGCCTGGCTATCCGCGGTGCGCCGTGACCGACACCACCCGGGCGCTCACTCCAGGCTGAGCGCGGATCGCCGGTGTTGCACGCCTGGCTATCCGTGCTACGCCGTGACCGACACCTCCGGCGTACTCGTGCCGGTTGACTGTCCACAGGCGCGTTCGCCGCTCAGTGGTTATCCACAGGACGTTTTGACGCTCTTGCGGTCTGGATGCGTTCTGTTCCATGCTCGATTGCATGTTTGCGTGCTTGGAGACCTCGGATCTGGTGGCGGCGGGCTGGAACACCCATCAGATCAAATCTGCCGTCGATTGCTGCCTGCGGCGACTCCGGCGGGGACGATACGTCGTCACGCGTGCGTGCGACAATCCGTCGCACGCTTTCGTCGCAGCGATCGCGGAGGCGGAGGAGACCGCGTTGCCCCATGAGACCGCGGGGATGCTCAAGCGCGGAGAGGATCTGAGGATTCTCGTCCGGTCATTCGTCCCCGACCTGCCGCATGACGCAGTGTTCTCCCATCGGAGTGCGCTGCTCGTCCACGGCTTGCCCGTGCCGTATGTCGATCAGGGTGAGGTGTACGTCGAAGTCGCGAGCCCTCGCAGCTCGGTCCGCCAGAGGGATCTCGTGGTCCGCCGACGGTCCCTGCAGCCCGACACCATCGAGATCGTCGACGGGATTCCGGCGACGACGGTGGTGCAGACGCTCCTCGATGTCGCCAGGGATTGTCCGTTGGCGTTCGCCGTGGCTGTTGCGGATGCCGCGGTGCGCTTGGGGCAGGTGTCTCGCGAGGAGTTCCGAGCGCACCAATTGGCGCATCCTGTGCGGACCCGCCAGTCGCGGATCTCAGCGGTGCTGGAGAACATCGACGGACGGCGTGAAACGGTGGCGGAGTCGATCTGCGCCGTTCGATTCGTCGAGTATTCGATACCGGGCTTCGAGCCGCAACTCGTCATCTGCGACGCCGATGGCCGCTTCCTCGCTCGGTCCGACTTCGGCAACGAAGCAGTCAAAGTCATTGCCGAGTTCGATGGCGCCGGCAAGTACTACATCGATGACGGTGATCCGCACCGAGCCTTCGAACGCGAACGGAAGCGGGAGTACGCCCTGCGGAACGAGGGGTGGATGGTCTTCCGCATTCGATGGGCCGACCTCTTCAGGGCAGACCTCTTCCTCAGGATCAAAGAGGCGGTGCGGATCCGCGAGACGGAGATCGCCGCGCGAGACCGACTCGCAGGCCCGATTCACGGCGCGCAGTGAGGGCGATTCAGTCGTCGGTCAAGGCGCAGCGCGGATAGCGGGGCGTGCCCGGCCCGCCATCCGCACTAACGCTGGATCGGCGGGAATGGGCGCCGAGGCGGTCAGAAGAGGCGCGTCTCCGGGTCGTCCATCCCGCGCAGGGCATCGTAGTCGAGGACGACGCAGCGGATGCCGCGGTCCTCGGCGAGGGTGCGTGCCTGCGGTTTGATCTCCTGCGCGGCGAAGACGCCGGTGACCGGCGAGAGCAGCGGGTCGCGATTCATCAGCTCGAGGTAGCGGGTGAGCTGTTCGACGCCGTCGATGTCGCCGCGGCGCTTGATCTCGACGGCGACGGACTTCTGCGCCGCGTCGCGAGCGAGGATGTCGACCGGCCCGATCGCCGTCATGTACTCGCGGCGGACCAGGCTGTAGCCCGTGCCGAGGGTGTGGATGTGCTCGGCGAGGAGCTCCTGAAGGTGGGCTTCGACGCCGTCCTTGACGAGTCCGGGATCGACGCCGAGGTCGTGGCTGGAATCGGAGAGGACCTCGGCGACGGAGATGACGAGTCGGTCCCCGGTCTTCGCCTGGGAGACCGTCCACACTTCGCGCAGCCCTGCCTCGGCCTGCTCCTCGGTCGCCGGTGCGATCTGGACCGAGCACGGGGGAGTCATCCAGTTGAGCGGTTTGTACGATCCGCCGTCGGAGTGGATGAGGATCGAACCATCGGCCTTGAGCATGATGAGGCGGGTGGCCATGGGCAGATGGGCGGTCAGACGACCGGCATAGTCAACAGAGCATTCAGCTATCACGAGGCGCACCCGTCACACACTACGTGAGAGAATCGGCTTATGCCACGATCGAACTCCTCGCGTCGCCGGAACAAGTGGAGCACTCCCGGCCGGGACCTCTCGGAGTCCGTCGGCGGCCTGCGCCGCAGCCGTGATCTGCCCGACGGCACGTGGTCGGTCCAGCAGGTCGCCGGCAATGCCAGCGGCAAGGTCTATGTCTGTCCCGGCTGCGGTCAGAACGTGTCGGCAGCGACGGCGCATATCGTCGCGTGGCGGCAGAGCGCCCCTCACGGCATCGACATCGGCGTCGACGCGCGCCGGCACTGGCACATCCGCTGCTTCGAGAAGTTCCGCTGACGACAGCGCACCGGACACGTGAAAGGGGACCCACCGCGGTGGGTCCCCTTTCACGTCCGCGCCGCGCTCAGGCGAGCGATCGCTCTCAGACGGGAGCGTTTCAGTCCGTGAAGCGCGGACTCAGCGCAGAGAGTTGCGCGTGCGGGCGGCCTTCGACCGTCCCGCGCCTTCGTTCGCCGAAGCGGCTCCCCCCGAGCCCTGCGTCCCCGACGTGCCGCCGGAGACCTGGGCGTCGATCGCGATCGTCTTGTCATCGGTGGCGCCGTTGGGCAGCTCCGAAGTGTCGACATCGGACTCGACCGATTCCGCCTCGGCGGTGACCGTATCGTCGGCGGTCGCCTTCGCCCTCTGGGCAGCTGTCGCACCGCCCTGGTCGGCACCGGCTTTCTCTGCCGCGCTCTTGTCCGCGGAGCCCTTGTCCGCCGCACCTGCGGCTGCGGCTCCCTTGGCGGAGCCTGCCTTCGCGTCGGCGTTCTTCTTCGCGGCGTCCTGCTCCTCAGCGGCGTCGGCGGCGAGGAGGTCGGCGAGCGTCTCCCCATCGGCGATCTGCTCGGTCGCATGCGTCGCGGCTTCGGCCTTCGCCGGATCGACGGCGTCGCCGCCCATCACACCGGGCATCGCGAAGAGCGAGCGGAGCTGGTCGAGCTGCGCGGTGATCGTCTTGCGCTGCTTCGTGAGCAGATCGACCTGCGACTGCGCCGAGGCGACGTTGCGCTTGGCCTCGGCCGCGGACTCCTCGATCGTCGCCTCGGCCGTGGCGCGCGCCTCGGAGATGAGCGTCTGCGCCCGGGCCTTGCCGTCGGCGATGATCTCGTCGGCCTTCTTCACGGCATCGGCACGCGTGGTCTCGGCGCGCTCGGCGGCAGTCTTCGCATCGGTGTCGGCCTTGGCCGCGCGGGCCTGGGCCTCCTCGATGAGCTTCTTGTTCTCCGTCTGCGCGGTGTCGTAGCGCTTCTTCCGCTCGGCCTCTGCGTCCTTGCGCTTGGCGGCGAGTTCGACCTCGAGGTCGTTCGCGGCCTTCTTCGACGCCTCGTCGCGGGACTTCGCGGACGCGAGGAGCTCATCGGCCTGGGCCTGCGCTGCGGCGATGGTCTCATCGGCCTGGGTCTTGGCCTCGGCCCGGAGGTCGGTGGCCTCCTTCTCGGCGGCGGCGCGGAGTTCGGCGATCTCGTGCTCGAGGCTCTCGCGGGCCTCCTTCGACGCGGCGTCGTTGGCCTCCTTGGACTGGAGGGACTCGCGCTCGGCGGTGGCTTTGAGCTCGGCAGCGCGGTTCTCCGCCGACTTCACGGCCTCCTCGGCGCGCAGCTCCGCGGAGCTGATGATCGCGTCGGCTTCGGAGCGGGCGCTGCTGAGGGTGTCGTTGCTCTCGGTGCGCATCCGAGCGCGGGCTGACGCCGCCTCGGCGCGGGCCTTGTTGCGGATCGTCTCGGCATCGGAGTTCGCCTGGGCAAGCGTCTCGCGGGCCTGGGATTCGGCGATCTTCAGGAGATGGTCGATGCGGGATCCGGGAGGACCGGCCGCCTCGGCGTTCTCATTGGCCGCCTTCTTCAGCTGTGCCTTCGCCTCGGACAGCTCACCGGCGATCTGGAGCTTCGCTCGATCGGCGTTGATGACCTGACTGCGGGCATCCGACAGCGCCTTTCGCACGGATTCGATCTCCGTGCGCAGCTGCTGCAGTCGGGAATCGACTTCGCTCTTCTCGTACCCGCGCATCGCTGTGCGGAATTCTTCGGTGGGCGTCACTGAAGCTGACTCCTGTCGTCTCAAGGGGATGTTGTCGTGCCTGCGCGCTCCCCACTCTATCGGACTCAAGATGAGTGTTGTGTCCGAATCCGGCGGTCGGGACGGGACTGTGCGCCGGTCCGGTGACCCCGCGCACAACAGCTGCAGCGAGTGGATCGAGGGGCCGCCTCGGCGAGCAGGAACGATGCTCCACCGGCGTCAGAGGCGGGGCCGAACGCCCCCGCGGCACCCCAGTGATCAGTGCCACAGAGGGCTCGGTTACCCTGGGTGCAAGCAGCTCACCGCCGTGCAGCACCTGCTCGGGGCGAGGACATCCTTGATCAAGGAGGAAACATGACTGAAGCAGTGATCGTCTCCGGCGCGCGCACGCCGTTCGGCAAGCTCTCGGGAGCCCTGGGATCGCAGACCGCGGTCGACCTCGGCGCCGCCGCGATCAAGGGGGCCCTCGATCGCGCGGGGATCTCCGGAGATGAGGTCGAGTACGTCATCATGGGACAGGTGCTCCAGGCCGGCCTCGGCCAGGGTCCGGCACGTCAGGCCGCGGCTCAGGCGGGCATCCCGATGAGCGTTCCCGCGATCACGATCAACAAGCTCTGCCTCTCGGGGATCAACGCGATCACGCAGGCCGCACAGCTCGTGCGCGCCGGGGAGTACGACGTCGTCGTCGCCGGCGGACAGGAGTCGATGACGCTGGCCCCGCATCTGCTCGAGAAGTCGCGGGCCGGCTATAAGTACGGCGATGTCGTCGCCAAGGACCACATGGACTACGACGGACTCTGGGACGCGTTCACCGACCAGGCGATGGGCGGGCTGACCGACGAGGCGAACAAGGGCGATTCCGAGTTCAGCCGTGAGCAGCAGGACGCGTTCGCCGCGCAATCGCACCAGCGCGCCGCGGCCGGGTGGGAGTCCGGCGTCTTCGAGAACGAGGTCGTGCCCGTGACGATCACCAGCCGCAAGGGCGAGACGACGGTGACCGACGACGAGGGCGTGCGCCCGGACACGACGCCCGAGTCGATGGCGAAGCTGCGTCCGGCCTTCCGCAAGGACGGGGCGATCACCGCGGGCAACGCCTCGCAGATCTCCGACGGTGCGGCCGCCGTCGTCGTCATGTCGAAGGAGAAGGCCGAGGAGCTCGGTGCGCCGATCCTCGCCGAGATCCGCGCGCACGGATGGACCGCCGGACCGGACTCGACCCTCCAGCACCAGCCCTCGCAGGCGATCCGTGCGGCCGCTGAGAAGGAGGGCGTCGCTCCCGACTCGTTCGACCTCTACGAGATCAACGAGGCGTTCGCCGCCGTCGGTCTCGCGAGCACGCAGGACCTCGGCCTCGATCCCGAGAAGGTCAATGTCAACGGCGGTGCGATCGCACTTGGCCACCCGATCGGAGCCTCCGGGGCCCGCATCGTCCTCACGCTCGCCCTCGAACTCCAGCGCCGAGGCGGCGGCACCGGTGTCGCGGCGCTGTGCGGCGGCGGCGGCCAGGGCGATTCGCTCATCATCACCGTTCCCGCCCAGAGCTGAGGTCCGATGGCGGCGGCGCGCGTGGTGAGTGTCAGCAGCGATGCGGAGCATGCGTTCTCGAAGCCTGTCCGTGACGCGATCGAGCTCGTCGAGGGCATCGGCGTGCGCGGTGACGCGCACGCCGGCGTCACCGTCCGGCATCGCTCCCGTCTCGCCCGTACGCCGTCGGCGCCCAACCTCCGCCAGGTCCATCTTCTCCACGCGGAGCTCTTCGACCGCCTCGGCGCCGCCGGGTTCACCGTCGGCCCCGGGCAGCTCGGTGAGAACATCACGACGCTCGGCCTCGATCTCCTCGCGCTGCCCGTGGGCACGCGCCTGGGCATCGGGGAGGCCGTCGTCACGCTCACCGGTCTGCGCAATCCGTGCGCGCAGATCGACGGACTGGCCCCCGGACTGCTGGGGCAGGTCGTCTTCCGCGACGACGAGGGCCAGACTGTGCGCCTGGCCGGTGTCATGGGCATCGTCTCGACCAGCGGCACGGTGCGACCCGGGGACGCGGTGACCGTCGAGCTGCCGGACGGCGAGCCCCACGCCTTGGCGCCCGTCTGACCCGCCTCGGCGAGCTGACCGGAGCACCGCCGCAGCGTTTCCTCGGCCCCGAACTGACGACACCGACCACGACAGCAGACCAACCACGACCACAGGAAGGCACCACCATGCTTCTCGCATTCTCCGTCGCCCCTTCGGGCACCGGCCGCAGCGACGGCTCCGTCCACGAGGCCGTCGCGGCGGCCGTCGAGGTCGTTCGCGCCTCCGGGCTGCCCAACCGCACGACGAGCATGTTCACCGAGATCGAGGGCGAATGGGACGAGGTCTTCGACGTCGTCAAGCGCGCCACCGAGGCGGTCGCACCGTTCGGCTCCCGCATCTCCCTGGTCATCAAGGCCGACATCCGGCCAGGTCACGACGGGGAGATCGAGGCGAAGGTCGACCGCCTCGAAGACGCGCTCGAGGCGCGGAGGAAACTTTCCGACGAGTAATCGGTGACATGCGCGCCCAACGGGTCTATCGTCGTATTCAGGAAGAAGGAGGATGACCCATGAAGAACGGATCCGCGTATTTCACCACAGCCACTGCTCTGACCATGATCGCCCTGCTCGGGTTCATGATCGCCGGCTTCATTCCGCTCGCGGCCGAAGTGGCCTTCGGCGTCGAAGCCCTCGCCGTCATCCTCGCCCTGACCGGCGTCGTCATCCTGGCGATCGTCACGGTGCGCAAGACGCTCGAGAAGGCCGGCAACACCCACTGAGCTGACGACACCTCAGCGGTCCCGCACCCGCCGCCCGGTCATCTGACCAGGCGGGGGAGTGCGGGGCCGCTTTCGTCTGCCCGGCGGCGATCGGTTACGATGTGGGGGCCTCCGTAGCTCAGTCGGATAGAGCAACCGCCTTCTAAGCGGTAGGTCGCGGGTTCGAGCCCCGCCGGGGGCGCACAGTCCAGGGCAATTGTCGCTCGTCACGGCGTGCCTGGTGGAGCTCAGCTGTGAAAACGTGGAAAGTGGATGCGTGATGACAGACAGCGGAAATGCCGTGACGCCACCAGTGGGCGGAGCTCTCGCCGATATCGCGAAGAGGATCTCCGAAACCCGCTTCACCCTGCAGACCGACGACGCGGCCGAGGGGCGCCGTCTGCTCGGATCGCTCTCGGCTGAGATGACCGACTTCATCCTCCCGCGGATCAACCGCGCTCCCGCACCGTTCCTCATCGCCGTCGGCGGATCCACCGGCGCCGGCAAATCGACGCTCGTCAACTCGCTCATCGGACGCGTGGTCAGCCCTGCCGGCGTGCGCCGCCCGACGACGGCGAACCCGATCGTCATCCACAACCCCGCCGACGCGAAGCACTTCGAAGCCCAGACCTTCCTCGCCGATCTGCCGCGCAGCACCGACCCGGCCTCGCCGACCCCGGCGCTCGTCCTCATCCCCGATGCCGACATCGCCCCGGGCACCGCGATCCTCGACTGCCCCGACATCGACTCGATCGCCGAGGCGAACCGGGACCTCGCCCGCCGCATCCTCATGTGCGCCGACCTCTGGCTCTTCGTCACCACCGCCAACCGCTACGCCGACGCCGCGCCGTGGACGCTGCTGCGCGAGGCCGCGCAGCGGAGCACCTCGGTGGCCATCGTCCTCGACCGGGTGCCGCCGGAGGCCAACCGTGAAGTCCGCCACCACCTCTCCCATCTCCTCTCCGAGGCGGGACTGGCCCAGTCGCCGATCTTCTCCGTCGCCGAACTCCCGCTTGAGGACGGTCTGCTCCCGCACACGGCCGTCTACCCGATCCGCTCGTGGATCCAGGAGGTGAGCTCGGAAGCCGAATCCCGGAACCGGATCCGGCGACGCACCCTCACCGGATCGATCGCCGCGCTCCCGTCCCGCGTCGACACCCTCGCCTCCTGCGCCGAATCCCAGGAGGAGGCACACGCCCAGCTCGCCCGCATCGTCGACGAACGCTTCCGCGCCGCCCATGACGGCCTGGCCACGGTCGTCTCCGACGGTCGGATCCTCCAGGGCGCGGTCAACGCCCGGTGGCAGGACTTCGTCGGCACCGGACAGCTCTTCCGCGGTCTCGAGCCGACGATGGCCCGCATGCGCGACCGGATCTCCGCCGCCGTGACGGGCAAACACGATGCCGCCTCGCCGCTGCACATCGCGATCCTGCGCAGTGCCGCGATCTCCCTGCGCGAAGCCGCCGTCGACGTCGTCGACGGGGTCGTCGACGACTGGGGCCGGACCCCGGCCGGCGCCGCCCTCGTCGAATCCGATCCGGGCCTGCGCGCCCCGACCAGCGAACTCGAGGACCGGGTCAAAGAGGCCGTGAGCGGTTGGTCGAACGAGGTCAACGCCCTGGTCCGCGACATCGGTCAGGGAAAGAAGTCGAAGGCGCGGATTCTCTCCTTCGGCGTCAACGGCGTGTGCGCGGTCCTCGAATACGCGACCTTCTGGGACCCTCAGCACGCCCGGGCCACGGACGCGCAGACCACCGGTCCCGGGGTCGCCCTCAACCTCGCGGGAACGATCTTCGGCGAACAGGAGGCTGTCAGCCTCATCGCCTCGATCAGGGACCGCTTCCTCACCGCGGCTGCCGGCATCGTCGGTGACTGCCGTGTCCCATTCGACAGCGCACTACGACTGACAGCGGTGCCCACGCGACAGTCCGGAGCCCTCCGGACCGCCGGTGCCCGCCTCGAGGAGGCATTGTGAACGATTCGGCACAGTCCGAGATCCGACGGCTGGCCGAGGCCATCCGCCACTCGCTCGCGCTCGACCCCGACAAGGTCAGCCCCGACGTCCGCGCCGACGCCCAGAGCCTGCTCGAACGCGCCGACGATCGCCTCGACCTCGGCGAGGACTTCACCGTCGTCGCCTTCGCCGGGTCGACGGGGTCGGGCAAGTCCTCGCTCTTCAACGCCGTCGCCGGCCTCGACATCGCCCGGGTCGGCGTCCGCCGTCCCACGACCTCCCGGCCCACCGCGTGCGTCTGGGGAGAGGGCGGCCGGGAGATCCTCGACTGGCTCAAAGTCCCCGAGCGCAGCCGCACGTGGCGTGAGTCCGCGCTCGACGGCGACGACCAGCGCCGCCTCCACGGGCTCATCCTCCTCGACCTGCCCGACCACGATTCGACGGCAGTGGAGCACCGCGTCGAATCCGACCGCCTCGTCGGGCTCGTCGACGTCGTGTTCTGGGTCGTCGACCCGCAGAAGTACGCGGACTTCTCCCTCCACTCGGAGTACCTGACGAAGCTCGCGGAGAACAGCTCGAACATGGTCGTCGTGCTCAACCAGGTCGACAAGCTCAGCCCCGAGGAGCAGAAGGCCGCCGCCGATCATCTCCGGCAGCTGCTCGCCGAGGACGGACTCACCGACACCGAGGTGCGCCTGTCCTCAGCCGTGACCCGTGAGGGCATCCCGCAGCTGCGGTCGATCCTCGCCGACACCCTCGACTCGAAGCAGGCCGCAGCCGAACGCCTGCTCTCCGACATGCAGGCGATGGCCCGCCGGATCAGGGCGGAGCTCGGCGACCCGGTCGCCACTCCGGACGAGCTGCCCGGTGCCTCCCACCTCGTCGAGACGATGTCCGAGGCCGCCGGTGTCGAGGCCGTCGCGCAGACCGTTCACGACGACTACATCCGCCGCGCCTACAAGCGCACCGGGTATCCGCTTCTCGCCTGGATGCAGCGCAACGCACCCGACCCGCTCGGGGCGAAGCACGGTCTGACCCGCGACGAGCTCATCCGAGCCTCGGTGCCGGCGACGAGCAAGACGCAGAGCTCGCAGGTCCGGCTGATGGCCCACGATCTCATCACCGAATCCGTTGCGACGCTGCCGCGTCCGTGGCAGACTGCCGCGGCCGAGGCGGAGAAGCAGAGCACGAACCAGCTCGCCGACACCCTCGACTCGGCCGTCACAGCTGTGGACATCGAGCGTCGCAGGCCCGGTTGGTGGTCGTTCGCCGGCTTCCTCCAGATCGTGTTCTTCGTCGCCACGGTCATCGGGCTCCTCGGTCTCATCGTCGTCGCGGCCCTGACGTTCGCCGTTCCCGGGGCCCTTCCGGGGTGGATATGGGCCGTCGTCATCGGGCTCCTCGTCGTCGGGATCCTCGGCTCCGTCATCACCTCGGTGATCGCCCGCAATGCGCGGAACAAAGGAGCAGACGAAGCCGCCGAGGCGGTCGACCGCGAGCTGCGCACCGCCGTCGCCCAGGCCGCGCAGAGCTCCTATCTGCAGCCGGTCAACGCGGTCATCGCCGAGCACCGCGACGCGTACGAGAGACTCGCCTGAGACTCGAGCTCACAGGCGACACGACTTGCGTGCAGATGCCCTGTGGACGGCCGAGCGCTGTCCACAGGGCATCGTCGCACCCTCGACAGAACACGGCGGCGCGCGCTTCGCTGGAATCCCCACGGCGGGAAACGACCTGACGAGGCAGGAGACTCCCGATCGCTTCTCGCCGACCGTGCGAAGAGAAGCGAGGAAGCAATGTCGACCATCCCCATCAACGTCTGCGGCACCGTCGCGACCGTCCCGAATCTGAGAACCCTGCCCACCGGACGCCCCTGTGCGTCGTTCCGGCTCGCCGTCAACCACTGGAAGCTCGACAAGTCGACCGGCGAGTTCGTCGAGGACGGCACCTCGTGGTTCGGCGTCGACTGCTACGGCACCCTGGCGAGCAACGTCGGCACGTCGGTCGAGCAGGGCACGACAGTCCTCGTCCAGGGACACCTGCGCAATCGCGAGTGGGCCAGCGGAGAGCGGACCGGGATCGCACCGACGGTCATCGCCGATCACATCGGCCCCGATCTGCGCTTCGGCACGGCGCACTATCGGAAGTCAGCGACGACGCGACCGCGGCCGGCCGAGGCGGTCGACCGCGAGCTGCGCACCGCCGTCGCCCAGGCCGCGCAGAGCTCCTATCTGCAGCCGGTCAACGCGGTCATCGCCGAGCACCGCGACGCGTACGAGAGACT